>NZ_JBFFKR010000154.1:0-8194 GCF_041555295.1 Ancylomarina sp.
CCACCGCGCTGTAAGTGTCCCAATACGGTTGTACGGATATCAGCTTCAACACCTGCTTCCTTCATCTCATATAACAAACGATCGGCGGCTCCACTTAGTTTCAAGTTTGGGTTACCCACTTCAACACTTTGTTCAGCCATAGCTTCTCCGCCAATAGGCATAGCCCCTTCGGCAATCACAATAATTCCAAAACCTTTACCCCTTGAGAAACGACTATCCAGCTTTTTCACCACTTGGTTGATGTCGTAAGGAATCTCTGGAATCAAACAAGCTTCGGCACCACCAGCAATGGCAGCAGATAAAGCAATCCATCCTGCATCACGTCCCATCGCTTCCAAAATGAAAATACGGTTGTGAGATGCAGCAGTTGTCTTCAATTTATCGACAGCCTCTGTACAAACCTGAACGGCCGTTTGGTAACCGAAAGTAAAATCAGTTGCCATCAGGTCATTATCAATGGTTTTGGGTACACCGATAATGTTTAAACCTTTTTCGAAAAGCTGTTGAGATATCTTCTGTGAACCATCACCCCCAATACTAATTACAGCATCAACACCAAGGTATTGCAGTTTGCGAATCATTTCGTCAGAACGATCGGCTGAATCCCAAGTTCCATCAGAATTTTTAACTGGCCAAGCGAAAGGGCCTCCTTTGGTTGTTGTACCAATTATAGTTCCTCCTTGATAATGTATGCCTTTAACAGCAGCATCATCTAATATTTTTATTTCAGTAGGCTCTTTTAATATCCCGTCGAAAGACTGTATACTTCCTATTACTTCCCAATCTTTTTCTTGTGCTGCACGTTTTACTATTGCACGAATTACCGCATTTAATCCTGGGCAATCGCCACCCCCTGTTGCAACTAATACTCTTTTCATATTCAAAGTTTAAGTTTTTGTTGATGATAAAAACAGATCTAATTCTATCAAAAGAAATCAGATTTCAAATTATCAATCAATTATTTCAAATTATATGGCTTGGCTAGCTGATGCTAATTTAGAAATATTTTCCGAATCCAAAAGAAACATTTTCACTATCAGGACTTTGCAATCGTTTTCGGCTTGCTTTTTTTATTCATCATGAATTCATAATTTTGATAAAGGGCTCTGTGTTTAAAAGCTTTAATCACTCAGGAATCAATTTAAGTTAATTTTTCAATAAATTTCTCTCGGGTATAAATATCAGCCTATGAAAGTCAAATTATTTAAAGGAGACATCACTCAACTCAAAGTTGATGCCATTGTGAATGCGGCTAATTCTGCTTTACTTGGTGGTGGTGGTGTTGATGGCGCTATTCATCGAGCAGCTGGCTCAGACTTATTAGAAGAATGCAAAACATTAAAGGGTTGCTTTACTGGCGATGCAAAAATCACAAAAGCATACAAGCTGCCATGCAAACACGTAATTCATACGGTTGGTCCCATATGGAGAGGTGGACAAAACAAAGAAGACAAACTTTTAAAGTCTTGCTATAAGGCTAGTCTTAGGTTAGCAGAAGAAAATGAACTTGAATCTATAGCCTTTCCTAATATCAGTACGGGAGTATATGGTTTCCCAAAAGAGGAGGCTGCAAAAATTGCAATAGATACGGTTATGAAAAAATGCAGCAAATTAAAACACATCAAAGAAATTACCTTTTGTGTCTTTGATGATACAAACTTCAACATCTATAAGGAACTATTAAAAGATAGTCTTTAAAAACAAAAGCTGCCCCGAAGGACAGCTTTTCATTATCTTATTCAAATCTTCTTAGAATGAGAACTGTAAACGTGTTTGAATCATATTGAAATTTTCTTCTCCATTTAGAGAATATTCATCTAAATCAACATTTGTAAAATTGAACTTCATTAAGATGTTGTGATTTACATACCAGGTACAGCCTATACTAATGTCCTTTTGCTTCCCACCCATGATTAAAGCATCGGTATCATTCAAATCTGTCTCATTGTATCTAGCTAATAATTCAACTGATCCAGAACCTGGTTTTGCCAAACGTGCTGATTTCATTTTGTATTTGTAATCACCACCTTTTATCAACCAGCCAAACTGAGCATACCATCCTTTTGAATGATAGTCCTCATTTCCTGATTTTCTAGAAACTGAAGCATCAATATATTCGCCTTGTAAAGATATGGGGCCGGTTGCAGCAATCATCTCGAAACCTAGCTTCATTTGATTTTCTGCAGCTCCAATACTCTTTGTATCAATAAATTTTCTTCTTTCAATATGAGTAGCAGCTCTCGAACTGTAACGTATCGATTTTGCTTTCTCTACTCCATTATCATCAAATCCGGCAGCATCTGCAGTTCTATAGGTTCCGGACATACCAATGTGAAATAAGCCACCATCGGTTTGAACTGGAGCAAATGCAAATCTAGAAGTTAAACCATAACCTTCATCACCTGCTGTTTTATTATTGGTATCGCTGCCAAATAGACCAGCTTCCCAGAAATATTGCTTTCCCCAAGTCGCATAAGAAACACCAAGGTTTCTTCCCGGACGAAAAGCCTCTACCGTACTTGCTGCATGCATAAATTTAGTCGTCTTTGAACTTTCAGTCTGTTCAATTCCAAATGGCTCAAGGAAATGACCTGCACGTACAAAACTGTTTTTGTTAGTTTTATAGACCAAAAAAACGTCCTTTAAAGATACTCCACCATCAGCAAAACCGATATTGATTTTAGCATCCCATTTTTCCCAAAGTGTTGCTTTCATCAATAATCGAATGTCGCGAATTTCACTTCCACTCCCCAAGTCAGTTTTATCATCGAAATAACCAGCAGCATCCATATAAACACGCCCACCAAAACCGAATTTGAAATTACCATCTTCGCTTGCTATGGCAACGGAGCCTTTGTTAACATTTACTTTTAGCTTATTTGCATCCTGTGCATACAATGAAGTCGCAAGAAGAAAGCTAAAAACAATAAATAAATAATATCTCTTCATAGAATAGGTTGTTTTAGATTTGTGCATTTTATCAGTTGATAAATATAGTAATTTGAACTATGTTTTTAATATAAATAATCTATGGCCTATGAAATGAAAAAAAGCCACCTGAGATGGATGGCTTTTTGTAATGAGGTTATTTTTTTTAAAACTTAAACTCAAAGTTCACATAGACTTGAGATTGATCTTCTTTACTTGAATCTTTGTGAGCAAAGTTACGGTAGTTGAATGCCATTTTCACACCATTAGCTGGAGCATACTGAACACCAGTAGTAATTGCGTCACCATTCTTCGAAAGGTTCCACTTTTCAGTTTCACCCTCTAGTGTATTAGAAGTCAAATGATCATATCTTCCGAATACTTCCCATTTTTTATCAAATGTATAAGTGGAGTAAAATGACAGCCCCTCTAAATCGTGATTATCAGCAACTTTTGAATACTTTGTACCATTCATCAATTGGTTATATTCTGCAGCTAATCTGAATTTATCAGAGAATTTGTAACCAATAAATGTAGCTAAAGCTGAAACGGTTAAATCTTCCTCGTTTCCGCTTTCATTTATAACTTTAGCAGAGGTTGCATCAGCATAAACTTTAGCAATTAAGCCTTTGTTCTTGTAAATTAAACTGGCACCAAATTTTTGCTTTCCATCTTCATCCTGCACTTTTTTATAACCTTCACCATTCATGATAAACGCATTTGCAGAAAAAGCATCATTTAGTTTAAAATTAGCTTTGATACCTAAATCAGCACTTGCTCCAAAACCATACTGATCGTTAAACGATTTCAAGATATATCTGTATCCCCAGAATTTCTCCTGCTCTTTAAACTGAATCGTACCAATCATACCCAAAGCTACTTTTACAGATGAAGAAGCCTTCCATTCTAATTGTGCTTTCTTAAGGTAAGCTGTGTAATCACTACCGCCTTCGTTTTTTCCAACATCAAGTGTAATACTTGCTTTTAATCCTTTAGCAATATTATAATCGTAACCAAAGTAGGCTCTTTTAATTTCAAAGCCACTTTCTTTGTCTTCCCCGCCTGTCATGTCATAATTATAGTTGAAGAATACTTTTCCGTTAACTTTTCCTGATGGTTTAAATTCTGCTTTTTCCTGAGCAACTGTGTTCAAACTTGCTGCTATCACAAGCAAAGCCAAAAATAAATTCTTTAATCTCATTGTGGTTGTTTTTATTTTAGTAGTAAATGAATATGGATGTTTCCCATCTTAATTCAATGGCAAAAATAAAACGCCACTTTAATCTAAACGTATCTACAAAGTTAACTTTACGTTAAACCCGTATTTACTGATAAAAAGCAAGATCAATTTTCCACAAATCACCTTAAATATCAATGAAATAAAAAAGAAAAGAGCGAACCAAAATTAATTGGTCCACTCTTAAAAAAATTACATGTCGAAGTGTAATATTTGTGATTCAGATTAGAAATTAACCTGTACTCTAGCTTTAATCATTCCAACTTTTTCGTCTAATGGATAAACTTGATTCTGAACATCCATATAGCTATAGTTTAAACGGAACATCACGTTGTCATTCAAATAGTAGTTAACGGCAGCACTAATTGTTTCTGCTTTGCCACCTTGAATACTCATGTTTCCAGCTCCACCTAAAGCTGCACCTAAATCTGCTGGTCCATATGCACCATTGAAATAAGTACCATCAATATCATTCAAATCTGTATTATCGTAACGTAAAAGGAATTCATATGAACCTGCCTTTGGACGATTGATATAAGCCGTAGATGAATTATAAGCATAGTTATCTCCTAAAAGGAAACCTGTTTGTACATAGAATGCTTTAGTTTCGATGTCGCGCATCTCACCATACCATCCTGGGTAATCAGCAGGAGCTGTTGGCCAAGCATAAGTTACATAATAAGCAGGACCATCTTTCATTAATTTAGAAACATAGTCATCGTCGCGAGTAACTTTAGTTTTAGTATACTCAGCTTGCAACATGAAAGGACCGCTAAGAACTAAAGACTGAAAATTAAATCGCATATCAGTTCTTGCACCTTTAATATCAGCATTCAAAAATTTGTGCTCTGGGCCAGCTGCTAAAACAACTTCACGGTTGTAATCATCATCGTTGAAAGATTCGTTGAAACCATTAGCTTCAGGAATTCGATAAGTAAATGAACCTCCTAATTGGAAAAGCACTTTATCGTTTACGATTGGTGTATAAACCAATTTAGTTGTAGTAGAAAAACCTTGATCACCCTTATTGTGATTGTCTACTGAACCTGCAAAAAGACCAGTTGAACCGTAAAATTTATCGGTATAATAAGTGTATCCCAAACCAATACTACGACCAATTCCCATAGCCTGTGTTGTATTAGATGCACCAATAAAACGAAGATTTTTGCTTGAAGCAGATGCCTCAATACCAAATGGCTCGAAGAAGTTACCTACTGTAAAAATACTGTTCTTTGATTGATTGTATCTTAAGAATGCATCCTTAATCTTAACTTCATTATTACCAAAGCTTACATTTACTTTAGCACTCCATTGTCCCCACTTTACAGTCGTTCCCAAACGGATATCCTGAATTGAAGCATCTGAGCTCAAATCAGTAGCATCATCAAAATAATGCACACCATCCATATAAATTCTACCGTTAAGGCTTACTTGATAATCTTTATCAGCTGAGGTTAATACGATTCCTCCTTTTTTCGATTCAGCAGTCAATTGTTTTTCTTGAGCTACTGCACTTGCCGCTACCATTCCTAAAGCTAGAGTAGCGATATATATCTTTCTTAACATATCTTTATCGTTTATAGATTTAACAATTAGTAACCTAGGTTATCCAATACTTCTTGAGCAGTTCCTACAAGTTCACGACCTTGATACTTCATTGACAAATCAGTCAAATTAGTAAAACCACCATCAATAAACATATTAGGGTTTACATCGTAATTGAAATCTCCTTGTACAGTTCTGTTTGCATCATCAAAACGAGATACACCACCATAGAAATAGTCACCATTGTATTTTCTCAACTGATCTTCAGTATCGAAAGAATAAGCATGAACAATCATACCTGCACGGTGATACATTTCACACATCCAAGGAAGAGATAAATCCGCATATTTATTAGGCTTTCCAGCGATAGAAGGACCTGCAATATGACAGTTGTATTCTACAGAAAAATTAATAAACTCAGCTAATGACTCAATTGAATTCGAAGGACGAACGTAACCAGCACTTTCGTCTTCCCAAAGTAACATACACTTAGGTACACCTGGAAGTTCTTTTTCTAATTTAACGATAGATTCACGAGAGAAAGACTGAAGAATAAAACGTCCTTTAGTATTTGCTACATCAACTTTACCTGGAGCTGTAGGAATCGTTTTAGGAGTCGTGTTAATATTCCATCCTTCTTCAGTTAAGAATGCTGCTAAATCAGCTTCCATACCACCAAATAAATATGGTTCCTTAGTCTCTGCATAAATTCCAGGACGGTTACCATTATCTTGAGGATCTACTTCGAATTCATAATATCCAGCCCACTGACCGTCATCACTTAAACGAGTCATATCTTTAACTGGCTCGCCAGCAATACGTTTAATTCTAAAACCTTCTGAAATTTTCATAACTTCCTCAAGTGTAGAAATCTTCTCACCTTTAAATGATTCACGAGCATTCTCAGGCACAGCAATATTAAACCATGCACCAGCGTCAAGTTGACGTAACTCAGTTAAAGTAAAATAACTTACAGGATAGTCTTCTTTTCCTGGGAATTGACTCTCGATATTAGAGGTACGACGAAGGTTACCATCATGTAATGCTAATAATACACCATCTTTAGTTCTCTGAAGATCAATTTCTAAATAATCAGCGCCCATATTTCTTGCCCAACGGAAAGCAGCCTCAGTCTCTTCCGGAGCCCAGAAAGTAGATCCTCGGTGTGCAATCACTGCATCAGGTTTCACATAGTCACGAACAAGCTTAGCTTCAGCGCTAAGTTCATTTAGCGGGTACGTTTTGTAAAGGTTTAGAGGATTGTAATCAGGCGTGTCATCTTCACAACCTGCAAATCCAATGCTAGACAGGATTAAAGCGCCTGCCAACAAATTTCTCACATTAAAGTTTTTCATGTGTATTCAAATTTATGGTTAGTAATTAATAATTTTACAATTGACATTGTTGAGTTTTGAAAATCAACCGCTTAGGTTTAAACAATGTTAATCATGAAGACCATTATGTCCGTTTAATTCTTGGATCCAAGAAATTCCGATCAGGATAATAGCAGCAACACATGCACTAAGGAGTACAATGAAACCACCGTCCCATCCCCAAGTGTCAACAACAGCACCCATAGCGATATTAGCAAATAAGGCACCTCCCAAGTATCCAAATAGACCCGTTAGCCCAGCAGCAGTTCCGGCTGCTTTTTTAGGAACTAAATCCAAAGCGTGAACACCAATTAGCATGACTGGACCATAGATTAAGAAACCAATACAAATAAGAGCTATAGAGTTCATCATTATCGACTGGCTAAACCAATACATGAGTACCGAAACAAAAACCAATACCATATAAATGATACTCACTGGAGCTCGCTTTCCTTTAAAAACCTTATCACTCAAGTAGCCACATAATATGGTACCAGGTATACCTGCCCACTCATAAGCAAAATATGCCCAGCCTGATTCCTGAATTGAAAAGCCTTTAGCTTCCTTAAGATATAGTGGAGCCCAGTCTAGTACACCATAACGTACCAAGTAGACGAAGGCATTTGCAAAGGCAATCGACCATAACAATCTATTTTTAAGGATGTATTTCATGAAAATTTCCTTAGCGGTCATCTCCACTTCATATTTTTCAGAATAATTATCTGGGTAATCATTCTTATACTTCTCAATATTTGGAAGTCCACATGATTGAGGTGTATCGCGAATTAATAACCAAGCAATAAAAGCCACACCTAATGCCACAAAACCTGGGAAGTATAATATAGAGTGCCAATCAGCAAAAATAGCAACACCTAAAATTGCCAATGGTCCGATAATTCCACCACCTACATTGTGTGCTACATTCCATATCGCCATTTTAGTTCCTCGCTCACGGATAGAAAACCAGTGAACCATAACACGACCACTAGGAGGCCAACCCATTCCTTGAAACCACCCATTCAATAATAGTAGAAGAAACATGATTGCAATTGATGATGTTGCAACAGGAAGTAAACCCATTGCAATCATAGTGATTGCAGATAAAACAAGA
>NZ_JBFFKR010000155.1:0-8192 GCF_041555295.1 Ancylomarina sp.
ATCGGACACATTTCAGGTTGTCATCTTAACCCTGCTGTGTCCGTTGGTCTCTGGGTTGGTGGACGTTTCGACAAAAGAGAGTTACTCCCTTATATTGCAGCTCAGGTATTGGGTGGCATAGCTGGTGCAGGTATTCTTTACCTTATTGCCTCTGGCAAATCAGGCTTCGAGATGGGTGGCTTTGCAGCCAACGGCTATGCAGAGCATTCACCAGGTGGTTACAGCATGCTTGCTGCATTAGTTTGTGAAATTGTAATGACTTTCATGTTTCTAATGATCATACTTGGCGCAACTCATTCGAAAGCTCCCAAAGGTTTCGCAGGCTTAGCTATAGGTTTAGGCTTAACTCTTATTCATCTCATTAGTATTCCAGTGACCAATACATCTGTCAATCCTGCACGTAGTACTAGTCAGGCTTTTTTTGTTGGAGATTGGGCAATGGGGCAACTTTGGTTATTCTGGTTAGCACCTATAGCTGGAGCTATACTTGCTGGTATTGTTTATAAATATATGTCTCCGGAAAAAAAAGAATAAAGAGAAGATCAGAATTCTCTGAAAAACGAAAAAGGCAGGTCCCCACCTGCCTTTTTCTTCTAACCCAAAATTAATTTTCAATACGAATTTAACCCTAAATCCTTATATAACCATATTGAAACAATCGATTCGATCATTGCGATTAACTAACCACTAATTACGCTCCTGAATCGGTGCGCAAAGGTAGAAACAATTTATAAATGACCAAACACTTCCTGTTTTTTCTTAAATATTTCTACGAACTCCCTAAAACAGGGTGCTGCAAAGCATAAACAGACTTAGTCCAATATTATTAAAACAAAAAAATGGCCACCTAAGGTGGCCATTTCATTCTATTCTGTTCAATTGCTAGTTGAATAATTCATCCTTAATATCTTTATTAAGCTCTAAACTAGTAATAGTTAAAGGCATTTCCTGAGGTCCCATTTTCGTTAAAGTAGAAAATGGAAACTTCAAACCATCAACATCTTTATAATCGTTATAAAGCATTGTCACAGACATACCATTCTGTTGAGCTACAGTCTTAATTTTCAAACCTGTAGTTGCACAGTAGAAATCAAATTTGGTAATTCCATCAGTACCTACAACTTCAAGTTTATAAGCTTTCTTACCATCAATCATTTCGGTACCCGCAATTTTCGATGTAAAACCTAGTTCAGTAAACTTAAGTTCAGCAAACATTTGAGCTTGTATCTTGAATCCTTTCAATTGCTCTGCATTAGCTTGGTTTTCCTGACCTTGAGCCATAACCTTAGCTGAAGTCCCGTTATATTTAATCGCTTGCAAAACTTGTCCGTTCATTACCATCGACATGGCAAACTTCTCATTGTTCTTGTAAGCTTGCTCAACATTAATGCTCATAGGTCCCATTTTCATTTCACCTTTCACACTCATGTCTTTAATACTTTCAAGCATCTCTCGTCCACCAATAGCATTGATATACGTATCGATAACCATATTAGCCGTTAAACCTTCTGGAATAGCATTAGGATCTTCTTTTACGATATCGCCTTTGAAATCGTATTCCTCAACAACACCATCAGAACTTAGCTTTGCTAATCTCTCTTTGTATTTTTTATCACCAACAACTAGGTAAACAGCATTATTAGGATCGATATATTTCTTAGCCATGGCCTGAATATCTTCCAAACTCACCTTATCCAGTTTCTCTAAATAAGTTGCATAATAGTCAGCTGGCAAGTTGTTACGCTCGATAGACATAGCAAAACTGGCAATAGTTGAAGGTCTTTCAAGAGCTCTAGCAAAATCACCTGCCATTGCTGCTTTTGTCATATTTAAATGATCTTGAGTCAACTTAGTATCGCGAATACGATCTATTTCTACCACCATCTGAACAAAAGCACTATCGGTAACAGCAGCTTTTACATTCGATGTTGTTCTAAAAAAACCAACCAGCTTATCATCAGAAATACTTGAGTAAGCTCCATAAGTATAAGCTTTATCTTCACGAAGATTCTTGAATAATAATCCAGAAAAACCTGAACCCAACATTGCATTCATCACTTTTGCAGGAATCACATCAGGATTCGCTTTCTTCAATTCGAATGTGTTGATAATTTGGATTAAGGATTGAGATGCCGCATCTTTATTTGCCAACACAACACGTTTTCCTACCATCTTAGCAGGCATATCATGTTTCATCGTAGGAACATCTCCTTTTTCCCATTTCCCGAAATATTTCTTCACCAATTTTTTAGCTTCTTTTGTTGTGATATCGCCAACAATAGCAAGAACAGCTACGTTTGGCTTAAAGTAAGTGTTGTAGTAATTCTTACAATCCTCAACTTTAATATTCTCAACAGTCGCTTTAGTCATCACATCACCATAAGGGTGATTAGCTCCGTAAACAATACGACTTCTCATATTCGATGAAATAGAGTTCGGATCGTTTTTCGATGATTCCAATCCTGATAAAGATTGTTTTACAATTTTATCAAATTCGTCTTGTGGGAAAGATGGATTCAATGTAACATCTGCCATCATTGCCATAATCTGCTCTTTGTAACGAGACAAACCACTCGCACTTGCTCCTGAAGCCGAAGTTCTTAAACTAGCACCAATAAAATCAATCTCTTCTGAAATCTGAGCATAGTTTTTAGTTGTTGTTCCAGTTCCTATCAACTCGCCAGCAAAAGAGGTAAATCCCGCTTTATCACCTTCAACAATTGGGTCGTTATTCAAACTCAACGAAAAATTAACTTTTGGAAGTTTATGGTTTTCAACAACCAATACTTTCAAACCATTTTTCAAAGTAAATGTGTCGTAATCGCCCAACTGAACTTTAGGTGCAGGACCTGCAGCAGGAGCTTTTGTTCTATCCACTTGCGCGTGAACAGATGTTACCATACAAATAGCAACAAGTATGAATAAAAATTTATTTAATTTTTTCATTTTTTACAATTTATGTGTTTAGACCAAAGCCTATCCCTATAAAATTGAGTCTTTCAAAATCGACTCATATTAATTTCTGTAACGTCTTACTTTGTTTTTGGCATGTAGTAAAGAACAACACGGTTTTCAGGAGTGAAATATTTCTTTGCTACTTCGCGAATATCTTCACGTGTTACAGTGAAAAATTTATCCAACTCTTGGTTTACTCTTTGTGTATCCTTGTAATACGTATAAGCTGTTGATAAATTCTCAGCACGACGTGCAATTGTCGAGTTTGAACTAACCAATTCGTTTTCGATTTTGTTACGTAGTTTCTGATACTCTTTATCAGAAATCAATTCTTCCTGAACACGAACAAATTCCTTATTCATTTCGTCTTCGAGTACCTTTAGATCAACTCCCATGTTTGGAATACCAAAAGCTAAAGTCAGACCTGGATCTTCGTTTGGCATAGGCATAGCAATCATTTGTAAAGCCAATTGCTTCTCTTCAACCAATGATTTGTTCATTCTTGAACTCTTACCATCACTCATTAGTGTAGCCAACATGCTAGCAGCATAATAATCTTGAGTTCCCATAGCAGGAATATGGTAAGCTTGAATAACAGCAGGTAACTGAATGTTATCGTAAACCGTATCTCTTACTTCAGCCGTTTTAATAGGCTCAACAATATTCGGACGGTAAATTTCTTTGGTTCCCTTTGGAATCGCAGTAAAATAATCGCCAATCAATTTCTTAGCCTCTTCCGTTTTAAAATCACCACAAATAGTTAAAACAGCATTGTTTGGCACATAAAACTCTTTATAAAAGTTTACAAAATCCTCTGTTTTTGCATTGCGGATATGCTCTTCGTCTCCGATAGGTATCCATTTGTAAGGGTGATCGGTATAAGCGTGAGCCATAGTCTCTGGTAAAATCTGACCATAAGGCTTGTTGTCGTAACTTTGTTTTTTCTCCTGAATAACAACACCTTTTTGAGTTTCAATTCCGATCTCCTCAACTTTTGCATGCATCATTCTTTCAGACTCTAACCAAAGACCTAAAGCCAATTGATTAGAAGGCAATAGCTCATAATAATAAGTTCTATCGCTTGATGTATTTGCATTTAAAGAACCACCGGCTCTCGACACATATTTATCGTACTGGAAACGTGGAATATTTTCAGTTCCTTCAAACATTAAATGTTCAAAGAAGTGAGCAAAACCTGTCAATTCAGGATTCTCGTTCTTCGATCCTACATGATACATTACCGAAACAACAATATTTGGTGTTGTATGATCTTGCTGTAAAATGACATGTAAGCCATTATCAAGATCGTATTCTTCAAACTCGATTTTTCCGGTTTGCGCAAAGCTTCCAATTGTAAAAATACTTACAAACAGAAGCGATAGAAACAGTTTTCTAATCATCATTAATTTTTTTGAATTAATTATTAAATGCTAATCTTTAAAATCAACTAAATTTCATCGACATGATAAAGAATAACAAAAGCATAGTTTATGTGTATCAAAATTAAATATAATATTCAATCTCGCTCACAATTTTAGTTCTATTTATGTCTCACATCAAATTTATTGGATGAAACAATATGCTACACGATAAAAGCGAGTAATACACCGTTAAACGAACTTACTAACATCTTAAATAGCTTCATAAAGCAACCCAATGTTAAAGCATTTGATTAAGAAACAACTCTTTTCTTTATTCAATCGATTAACAATTCAGCATATTGTAAGTATAATCACTATTTTTACAGTCATTTTTAAAAACTTTTAATACGAAGCCCGATACTTTAGGTATTCTAAATACGAACACAATTATGCTTGAAACACTCAATCAATTAGATCAGGAATTGCTTTTATTCCTCAACGGCATCCACTCTCCTTTTTTCGACTCATTTATGTTTCTGATATCCGGGAAACTGGTTTGGGCTGCTTTTTATCTATCAATCATCGTTCAGATATACCGCACATATGGATGGAAGAATTGTTTGTATCTATTAGTCGTAATTGCACTTGTAATCACATGTTGCGATCAAATGGCATCGGGAATTCTAAAACCTACTTTTCAGCGTTTTCGTCCGAGCAGATCTCCAGAGCTAGCAGACTTGGTTCATACTGTAAATGGCTATCGTGGAGGCAAATATGGTTTTGCCTCATCGCATGCAGCCAATGTGTTTGGATTGGCAACATTCTGTAGTTTGCTTTTCCGAAATAGAAAACTAAGTCTATTCTTATTTTCCTGGGCTGCTTTGGTTTCCTATTCCAGAATTTACCTTGGTGTTCATTACCCTGGGGATATTATTGTAGGCACAGCTATTGGCTTGTTCTTTGGTTATATTATTTATAAAATATTACCCCGATTAAAGTTTATAAAACTAGACAATCCGATTGCAGAAAAAGATTGGAAATGGAACATGATAACCTGGGGTAGCCTTTCAATTATCCTTATGGCTATAATTGCAATTTTCAAATAAAATTTATTACTCGATTATAATTATGAAACAACGATTAAGATTTTTTCTTGCAGCAGCAATATCATGGATAGCCTTTATGATATTCATTCGCTTTGCATTTTCGATATATCAATATTCACAAACGAGTTTATTAAGTATTGGTGAGGTTCTCCTATCCTTTACATATGGGCTATATCACGATGTTTCGTTAACCGGTTATATCATGATGCTGACAGGTTTGATTCTATGCTCTAGCATAACATTGCCTGGGACGAAACTGAAACTGCTCTTCAGAGTTCTTTATGCAGTGCTTATGCTTATCAGCTTAACGATAGCCGTGCCAAACTTTGAATTATTCCGCAACTGGGGCTTTCATGCTGATGGCACTATTTTAAGTTATTTAAAAACGCCTAAGGAAGCCGCTGCATCAACAGCACTTTCAACCTATATTCTTTTATTTGGGATTTATATTGCCATGCTTACGCTAAGCTATAAATTATTCAACCGCTTTTTAATTAAAAAGCTGGATGCAATTACACCTACAAAATTGAAATTCCTCCCCCTTTTATTACTTCTAACAGCCAGTATGATTATTCCTGTTAGAGGTGGTTTTGGTATTGCACCTATGAATGTCGGCTTCGTTTACCATTCATCGAACACTTACGCCAACCTTTTGGCGGTTAACCCGATTTGGAACTTCTCTTATTCTCTAAAGAAGCTTAACAAAAATAAAAGACTTAAACTGATAACTGATGATGAAGCTAAAATCAGGTTTCAGGATATGATGGCTTCACAAACAATCAATCAGGATACAATTCTGACGAGTCAGTCGCCTAATATCATTTTAATTGTATTGGAGAGTTTCACCTCAGCCATTATAGAAGAACTGGGTGGTAAAAAAGGGGTAACACCCAACTTCCATGCCCTTTCGGATGAAGGGATCATGTTTACCAACTTCTACGGAATTGGCGACAGAACAAAGATTGGAACAGTAGGTATTTTCTCTGGTTTTCCCTCACTACCACAAAAACCTGTGATTGAGTTTCATAAGAAAGTACAGAACTTACCAAGCCTTTGCAAAACACTGAAGAAAGAAGGCTATAACAGTAAATTCTATTACGGTGGCGATCTTCATTTTGCCAGTATGAACTCCTATCTGTCGAACGTTGGTTTCAACAATACCATCTCAATGGATGATTTTCCTGGTGAGTTAAACACATCGAAATGGGGCGTGCACGACGAATTCTTATTCGACAGATTGTACCACGATATTAAACTGGAAAAACAACCCTTCTTTAAAGCTTGTTTAACTTTAAGCAGTCATGAGCCTTTTGCTGTACCCATGGAAACAGCTATACAAGGCAAGGATGAAAACAGCTTGTTTATGAACTCGGCTTATTACACCGATAAGTGTCTGGGCGAGTTTATAGCCCGATTGAAGAAACTCCCCAGCTGGGATAACACGTTGGTTATTCTATTGGCTGATCATGGCTCTCGTTATGTAGGCAACTATGTGCCTAGCGATCCTGATAAGTATAAAATCCCAATGCTCTGGTTGGGTGGCTGCCTGAAGCAAAAAGGAATTAAAATAGACAAATATGGTTGTCAGCCCGATTTAGCGACTACCCTTTTACCGCAAATGGGAATAGATGCCAGCGATTTTACAATTGGTAAAAACCTATTTAATAAATCGCAGAAAGGCTATGCTTATTTCACTTACAACAATGGTTTTGGTTTTGTAGACTCTAGTCAGAGTTTGATCTTCGACCTCAACTCTAACAAGTGGAAGGCTGAAATAGCCAAGCACAATGAAGCTCAAACCCTGCTTCAATATATAGACTACAGTTTCTTTAAACTTTAGGTTGCAGAAAGGATAAGACAAAGGAATGGCTAGCTCTTAATTAAAAGGGCTAGCCATTATTTTTATATTATTACTATCGCACGATTGTATCGTGTGATTTAATCTTTAAGAGAACGCGATATTACCGAAACGAAGTGCAGATCAGCGAAGCTCGCGCTATCAGAAGAGGTATTATTCAGATTTAAATGTTTTAAGGACATTTTGTGCTTTTTCAACTTGAGATTCATCTACATAAAGCTCTATTTCTCCTAAAAGACCAACATATGAAGAATCTGATTTGTTTATTTCGAAACACTCGATGCCTTCAGATTCTAATAAATTTTTCACGCCCATTATTACAACTGGTGATATACCGGAAAAGATCTTCTTTGTGCTCATAAGTTTATTTTTTAAATTAATATTTCATTTCAAAATCAATCAGTCAAACTGCTCCTGCACGATTACATACTGTGGTTTTATTTTATCTGAAGGAACGCGATACGACCAAAACGACGTAGAGATCAGTGAAACTAATCGCGCACCAGCGGGGGGCATTAACTTAATGGCATTGAGCTCGCGCTATCAGGTTTCTTATTGTTTTTATTTTCGTTAAAAAAAATTAATATTATCGAAGCAATAATAATAATTATTGAAGAACCTAAAAACAACCAAGTTTTTGTAGACTCAATATTAAAATTAGAAAAATCAAAACTTAGAATATTTAAAGCCATTGCTATTATAACCAATATTGAAGAAATGTTTCTTTTTATCATATTTTCTGTTTTTTTAAGTGATTTTCCCAATGTATGTCAGGGAGATAGTTTACTGTTGTCTTATCTACCGACCGAAGTGAGTAAGCCGCAATATATTCGTTTATATTTTTGAACAAACCCATTTAATTACTCACGAATAATTATTTCAAAGGTGTTCGTGATTTAAAAATGGGCTTGC
>NZ_JBFFKR010000156.1:0-8172 GCF_041555295.1 Ancylomarina sp.
AGGTGAATATCCGATGTTCCTGGAGGAAGGTCAATCAATACGTAATCCAATTCGCCCCAATTACCTTCTTCAATCATTTGCTTAAGTGCATTCGAAGCCATAGGACCTCTCCACACCGTTGCCTGAGCAGCATCAACAAAGAAACCAATAGATAACATCTTAACGCCATAACGCTCGTGTGGCTCGATTCTATCCTTACCATCAATATGAGTTAGTTTTGGGCTTGCATCCTCCGAACCAAACATCTTAGGAACCGAAGGACCGTAGATATCAGCATCAATAAGACCAACTGTTTTACCAGCCTTAGCCAAAGCAACTGCTAGATTTGAAGCAATAGTTGATTTACCAACACCACCCTTACCTGAAGCAACTGCAATAATATTGGTTACATTAGGCAATACCGAAGGTGCTTCAACAA
Organism: Ancylomarina sp.; assembly: GCF_041555295.1. Lineage (NCBI taxonomy): Bacteria > Pseudomonadati > Bacteroidota > Bacteroidia > Marinilabiliales > Marinifilaceae > Ancylomarina > Ancylomarina sp. The sequence continues at coordinate 419 of NZ_JBFFKR010000156.1, forward strand.
TATGAACAGCCTTTACCTTAATGTTCCCTTTGATTTCAGCATCCTTATCGACGAATCGTAAAATATTAGTAACACAAGCCTTTTTTAAAGGAATGATATTCGGATCGTCTGATTTTTGGAAAACTAAATCGAATGCAATTTTTTTGCCTTCAATCTTCATATTACGAACCATATCGAGGCTAATAATATCTTGATCGCTACCTGGAAACTTTACGAGTTTTAAAGCATCGGTAACTTGCTTGTTAGTATATGTCATGCTAATGAATGTATGTGTAAATGAGTTAAAAAGTGAATGAGTGGCGAATAAAATCTGTGTAATTTTGTTCTGAAAAAAACCTCTCTTTAACAGATTAACCCTTTAATTATTTAACTGTCAACAAATATATGCATTTAGATTGATTTTAAATAAAATCTTCAGGGAGTTCCTTCATCGGATCCCAAAAATGCTTTTCAAAATCTTGAATCTGATCGTCTATCACCATAAGGCCTTCGTTTTCGAGTAGTTGTTGCATTATATCTTCACCAGGAAAATGATGTTTCCCCGATAATATCCCAATGCGATTAACAACCCGGTGTGCAGGCACATATTCTTCGCTGGTATGTGAATTATTCATTGCCCAACCTACTAGTCGTGAACCTCGGGGTGAACCGATAAATCTCGCAATCGTACCATAGTTACACACGCGTCCTGCGGGTATTTTCTGTACAACTTTGAATATGCGAGAATAAATATCAGACATGCTTTTTTCTTAGTAGAGAGAATTAATCTTTCTTCTGAATTTTGTGTTTTTCTTCAGTAGGCTGCTTGCGTCTATCGCGACCAAAGCTGCGGTACTCATCCAATTCAATTTCAACGTCAGGCTCAACAAATTCAGTTTTACCTTCCAATAAAAATTGAAGGTACTTGATAGGAATACCTTTGCTTAAGAATTGAGCTTCATAATAGGTTTTAATGCCCAAAATGTCATTCGCGTGTTCTGAATTGTACAAATCGTCGGTATCGGTTAATACTTTCAGGTTATTTTCCTTAATCATATAACGCGTGTACTCGTACAAGAACTGGCTGTCAGATTTGAGATGAATCACACCATTATCATTCATCAAATCGCTGTAGAGTTTCATATAGCGAGTTCCAGTCAATCGTTTGGTTACCTTTTTCATTTGAGGATCGGCAAAAGTGATCCATATTTCTGAAATCTCACCATTGGCAAAAACAGAACGTAAAAGTTCAACTTTTGTACGAACAAAGGCAACATTCTTTAAGCCCTCTTCATTTGCTATTGTAGCACCTTGCCATAATCGGGCACCTTTTATATCGATGCCAATAAAATTCTTATCAGGAAAACGCTGGGCTAATCCTACTGTGTATTCGCCTTTGCCACATCCAACTTCTAGAACAATTGGGTTGTCATTTTTGAAATATTCCTTGTTCCATTTGCTTTTAAGTCTGAATTCTTTGTCCCAAACATCTTCGTGTGAGGGTTGCAAAACATTCTCAAAAGTCTCTATCTCTGCAAAACGCTTTAATTTATTCTTTGCCACTTTCTTATACTATTATTGAGTAAATAAGTTCTCAGACTGATTGTCTGCTTATTTTGAGTTTCTATTGATTTGTTTTATCAAGTTTCAGACCTATATTCACGACACCAGGTAACTTATCGTCTCTCATTCCTTGAACCATTTCAAAAGTGTAAAGTCCTGGTTTTTCGAATAAAATTGCCGGTTTATAAAGCACCTGCAAGTCAAATATATTTCCAAAACCACTTCCATACCATTCTCCTGTATCACTTGCTAGGTGACATTCATATTTCTCTTCAGTCATATTGCCTTCAGGATCTATTTGCTTAATGAAAAGCCACAGATTACTATAGGGATATTTGCCTGTGTTTCGAATGTTCACATAAATGTTGTGTAGCTGAATAGAATCAGTTATTTCTACCTCGAAACTAGCAGTATAGTCCTTATTCCATTCGTGATTAGGGATGTCAACATAACTTTCATAAACACGATTGTCCTGACAGGCACTTGTGATAAAAATTAGTGCTAAACTAATAAGTAAAAGGTATTTGGATTTCAACTTCATCGATTCAAAAATATCTAGTCTTAAATTCTCTTAATCAAATAAAGTATCGAGTTGAGATTTGTTTAATCTCAGTTCTCAATACTTTATTTTTTATAATTGAGGCGAATTGCTATTCGCCTGATTTGTTAATTTTACGTGGTTTACGACGGAATTTGCGTTTAGGGCGTGGCTTTTTAGCTTCTTCAACCTTATCAAAACGATTCAGACTGTCTTGTCCCACTACATTTTCGTAATCGAGAGCTTTATGAGTAACTTCTTCTTTCTTTGCAACAAGCTCGTTTACCTTGATTCCCTTTTTGTTTAAGAGGATAATTTCTTTTACTCTATCAATAGGAATCTGAACCATATTTACGGCATAGTTCTTATCGAAACTGTACCACATTAAACGTTTGAAAATATCAGTTTTCTGATGGTAAGCTGTCCCATCCTTACATTCCAAAGGAACATTAGTCGCTGGGAAATCTTTACGAGCATCAATGTAAACATCCATTTCATAATTCAAGCAACACTTTAGTTTTCCACATTGGCCAGCAAGCTTTTGAGGGTTTAAAGATATTTCTTGATAACGAGCAGCATTGGTTGTTACTGACACAAAATTGGTAATCCAGGTTGAGCAGCATAGCTCTCTACCACAAGGACCGATTCCTCCAATTCGTCCAGCCTCTTGACGAGCACCAATCTGGCGCATTTCAATTCGAATTCTAAATTCTTCGGCTAAAACTTTAATTAATTCCCGGAAATCAACTCTCTCATCTGCGATGTAATAGAAAATCCCTTTGGTTTTATCGCCTTGATATTCCACATCACCAATTTTCATATTAAGCCTTAATTCGGCTGAAATTTGGCGAGCCTTAATCATGGTTTTGTGCTCAAGAGCTATGGCTTCGTGCCATTTCTCGATATCTACAGGTTTGGCTACACGGTAAACTTTTTTGGCTTCGTAAGTTTTAGGATCGAGCTTTTGTCTTTTCATTTGCTCAACCACTAAATCACCTGTTAGTGAAACAATACCAATATCATGTCCGGGAGATGCTTCAACAGCAATTATATCGCCACGCTTTAGTCTTATTTTATTATTGTTTGAATAAAAACCTTTACGTGTATTCTTAAATTTAACTTCTATAATATCGGGACATAAAGCACTTTCAGGAACATCACCTAACCAGTCGTAAACATCAAGTTTACCGTCCAAAAGTCGGTGGTCTGATTTACCTTTAGAGCAACCGCCACATTTGCCTTTTGGTTCCTTTTCTTCTATCATATGTATATATATTGAGTGCAGAAACTCATTAAAGTACGGTGTTTTGTACTCAAATGGCTTGCGTCATCTTTGTATTGAGTTCGAATAAATATCGAACTGAAAATTCTACAATCGTGTCTGCGAAATTAGCTAATAAAATGGTACATCTGTCAGGTTTACTGAGAGTTTATACCAAAAACAATCCCTAAAGTTAATTAATTTTTTAAAGGACTGTAGAGTGCAGGAAAAATATCTGAGAAAAGAACTTCTTATTGTGATGATTATCTGAATGAAAGAACATTGGGTGATAATAGATTTACTTTCTGCCTTATCAGATCGCCTTCTTATTATTCGTTGTGTATTATGGACGCAACAATTTAACCCAACGTAAACTTAGGTCCAGAAAAATGATTTTGGCATTTCCATTTCGTTCAATATCGTTATAGGCTTTGGTTAATTCATCTGCAATTGGCCATACATTATCTTCATTGATAAAGGGCGAAAAACGTTGAGAAAAATTCATTTCCTCTCCATTTAGGAAAACCATTTCCTCTTGCTTTAGGTTTAGAATAAAGTTTTCACGAATCATCTTTAAACAATATTGAAGAAAACTTTTCTGTCTTTCACGACCGATTGTACTGATTTCTTCAGCCCAGGTCATGAGTTCTAGTACATTTCGGGCATAACAAATACGCATGATACTTACAAAACGATCGAAGTTAAAGGCATTCTCATCGGAATTTTTGATTAGAATGCGTGCCTTACGATAACTTCCTTCTGATAAACGGACAAGATTATTCAATTCCGTGTCCGATAGGTTGTATTCTGATTTTAGAGCTTGGCTTAGAGCATCCTTTTCAATCCTAGGGATTTTCATCATTTGAGCTCTTGAACGAATGGTTTGAAGGATTCGATTTGGCTCTTCTGAAACGAGAAAGAAAATGGTTTTAGTAGGTGGCTCTTCAATCAGTTTAAGTAGTTTATTGGCACAAGAAGCATGCATTTTCTCGGGCAACCATATAATCATGATTTTATAATCTGATTCATAGGTTTTAAGATTCAATTTTTTAATAATCTCACTACTTTCATTTGAGTAAATCATGCCTTGAGCATTCTCTACACCTAGGCTTGTATACCAATCATTAAGATCGAAATAAGGATTGCCGAGCACCTGTTTTCTCCAATTTCCAATATAGGTATCGCTAACAGGATTGCTAGCACCTTTACCTTTTACAACAGGGAAAACAAAATGTAAATCGGGATGAACGAGTTTCTGATATTTTTTGCAAGAAGCACATTGGCCACAAGAGTCATTGGCTTGTTTGTTTTGACACGAAACGTATTGAGCAAATGCAATAGCCATTGCTAATTTTCCTACACCTTTTTCACCAACAATAAGTTGAGCATGACTCACTCTATTATCGTTAACCGTTTGAATAAAGCGCGACTTAGTAGCCTCTTGTCCAATAATATCTTTAAACTGCATGTATTTTAGTTTGAATCGTTAAGCCAGTGCTATTGACATTTTTCAAATAGATATCAAAGGTAAAAAAAATAGAGTTCGTTCTGATATGTTTTTTTATTGTAGAATATCGATATGAAGATTCATCATTTCGAAAAGGAAAGGCAAAATTAAAGGTCGAACTAAATGTCCGACCTTTGATTCAATATATGAGGGGTTAGGGTTATTTTACAGTTAAAACAATACTATCATAACTCACTATGGTAACAATTTCACCTTTGGAAATTGATTTCCCATCAAAAGAAACGGCTTTCCAGTTATCTCCATCAATTTCTACGCGCCCGTGTCGTTTATTGGGAGCTATAATTTCAACGACAGTTGCTTTTTTACCTAATAAAACATCAGCATTTGTAGAGACAAAGTCTTTTGCTTTAAAAATGAACTTTTTTGCGAATGGACGAATGAAGAATAGAATCAGGAAAGTAAATCCGGCAAATAGGAAAAGTTGCTGAGTGACATTTAAACCAAAATAGGCTCCTGCGCCAGTTACTAAAGCTCCTACTCCAATACAGACCGCAATAAAGCTGGTCATGAATATTTCAATCATAAAAAGAAGTACTGCCACCATTAGCCAAATATGCCAAATCTCAAATCCCATAGTGTATATCTTTAATTATATGTAAATTTAAATTATATAACTATGAAAAACTACTGTCAAATCTGTCAAGTTTTAGAGGAAGAGGCATTTCTTCTGTTGTAGAGGTTGTTATGGTTCTGTCGAGGGCTTTATTATAACATAAGAAAATGTTTTTATTTTTTTTGTTTTTCAATTTTTCTTCGTGAAATTAAATTTGTTGATTGATGATGTTTAATAGAGTTAAGTTAATAGAATATTGGTTTGACCCTATTCTATGGAATCTGAATATCGATTAAGTCAAATATTTTAAATTTTGTTACTCGTTAAATTGACCTTATTTTTATTAAAATTAATTCTAAATAATTTTTAGAGATAGAGGATTTTATTTAGGTTTGTTAATTAAAAGACTTTCGAGTCTTATATCAGAATCAAAAGAGCTAAACAAAATATGAATCCCTATACAAACAAAGAACATAAAGAACTTAAATTAAAGGTTCGTGAATTTGCCGAGACTGAAGTAAAAGCATTGGCAGCAGATTTGGATGAGAAAGAAGAATTTAGTTCACATTTAACCTCAAGAATGGGGGAATTGGGGCTTTTTGGAATTTATCTCCCAAAGGAATATGGTGGACAAGGCAAGGATTATTTATCTCTCTTAATAGCTGTTGAAGAAATGGCTCGCGTTGATGCTTCACAGGCTTCAACATTAGCGGCTCATAATTCGCTGGGAATTGGTCCTATTTATTATTTTGGGACAGACGAACAAAAGCAGAAATACCTGCCTCAATTGTGCACGGGTAAAAATGTTTGGGCTTTTGGTTTAACCGAAGAAAATGCAGGATCAGACTCAAGAGGCACGCAAACAAAGGCTGAGCTATTCAATGATAATTGGTTAATTAATGGGGCGAAAAAGTTTATTTCTAATGGTTCTTCAGAATCTTCGCTTGGGGTTACGCTTCAGGTAATCACAGCTGAGAAGGATGGTAAAAAGGAATTATCTGTTATCTTAGTTGATCGAAGTACTCTTGGATTTAATGCTGATCCTATGAAAGGGAAGATGATGTGGAGAGCATCAGATACTGCAAATTTGACTTTTGAGAATTGTCAGGTACCTGTAGCCAATTTATTAGGTGAGCTTGGACAGGGAGCTAAAATTATGCTGAAAACCCTCGATTCGGGGAGGTTAACCATCGCTGCAATGGCCTTGGGTTTGGCTCAGGGAGCTTACGAAGAATCGTTAAAATACGCTGAGCAACGCGAGCAGTTTGGTAAGCCTATCGTGAAATTTCAAGCGATTGCTTTTAAGCTAGCTGATATGGCTACAAAAATTGAAGCTGCAAGAGCTTTATTGTATCAAGCTTGTTGGTTGAAGGATAATGGGCATGAGTTTGGAAAACAATCTGCAATGGCAAAACTGTATTGCTCTGAGATTGCCAGAGAAGTAGCTAATGAAGCCGTTCAGATTCACGGTGCACATGGTCTTTTAAAGTCTTCGGATGTGGAGCGGTTTTATAGAGATCAACGTATTTTAGAAATTGGCGAAGGCACATCGGAGATATTGCGATTGGTGATTTCGAGACATATTACAAGCGAGAAGGATGCGAAGGATAAAGGAAATTCAAGGATAAAGGCGTCGCACTTAGCGTAGCCGAAGTGTTAAAGTGGATGATGATAAAGCAAAATTGGCTTGTTGTGATAACTGATAACTGATAAGAGAAAAAAAACAATGACTGACAGAAAAAGAGACCATATTGATTTGGCTTTCCGTTCGCATATGGAAAAAGCATTGGCTGATAAGCGGTTCTATTATGAACCTCTTTTAAGTGCTCATCCCGATAAGGAACTTCAGGCTTTTGAGTTTTTGGGTAAGCAGCTACGTACCCCAATATGGGTTTCGAGTATGACAGGCGGAACAGAAAAAGCAGCTAAAATCAATTTGAACCTGGCTCGTGCCTGTGCACAGTTTGGAATGGGAATGGGTTTGGGCTCATGTCGATCAATACTGGATAGTAAGGCTCATTTTGCAGATTTCGATATGCGTTCTGTTATTGGTGATGATTTGCCTTTGTATGCTAATCTGGGTATCTGTCAGATTGAGACTTTGATTGAAGATAAGGCTCTCGATAAGGTTGAGGCGATGCTTCACGATTTGCGCGCCGATGGTTTAATTGTTCATATTAATCCGATGCAGGAAAGCTTGCAGCCTGAGGGCGATCTTATGAAACGATCCCCAATTGAAACTTTGAACGAGATGATGGAGCAAATAAAGGCTCCTATCATAGTGAAAGAAGTAGGGCAAGGTATGGGACCTAAAAGTTTGGAAGCTCTTATG
>NZ_JBFFKR010000157.1:0-8170 GCF_041555295.1 Ancylomarina sp.
TCTTGCTCATACGCTTATTTTTTTGAGCTCTACACCTAGCCCACACTGCTTATCAAAAAGAAATACAGTTCGTGATTTTAAAATTCAGATCTAAGTTATAAAACTTCGAAAATTCAGCTTTACATATCTCGTTATTTTTTAATTTATTTTTTTCTGATATTTTATTTCAATGCCTGTAACAGAATGTCACAATAAGCTTACATAACATGCAATAGACTGCAAACACAGGGAATCAAAGCATTTTAACTTCATACATTAACGTGAACCACAAAAGCCTACGCACAAGCATATCAGACATTATTACACACATATATAGTGTTAAGTCCGAATTTATTTATAATTTCATTGTCGATCATAAAAATAGGAAATAAAGTTAAATCTAAAATTCACATAAAACGACTACACAAAAACAACAGTTAAACATATTGAAACTAAACCAAGACCGCTGACAAACCCAAATTAAATTTCAAAAAGATCCGCATAAGCGGATTAGAACTAACCCAAAATCATAAAACAATGGCAAGAATGCTAAGTACTCGCATGTCGAGTGAATCAATTTTAAGCAATGCAGGCAGACACCAAAGCTTGTGCAAACAAGTGCCTGGAGCCGAACATCTAGCTACCGCTATACAACCAGTTATCAACAATCTAAAAGAGAAGAAATCATTGAGCCTTACTGCCCTTGAAAACAAAGGCAGAGCTTACGACAATGTGGTATTAAAAGATACCATACTCGACGATGTGGTTCGCGATATTTCGGACGCTGCCAAGCAATACGATCGTAAGAATGTGGGGCGTGGTATTTACACCGATTTATTTCCCGATGGTAAAACAACCACAATTACCAATGCCTCACTTGGTAAAGAACCCGATGCGGCTGATCAGCTTTTATTGCGTTTCAATATTTTTGAGGAAGGCAATATCATGTTAGCCCAATTAGCACCACTCACTACTGCTATTGCTGGTACAAGAACAGCTTTAACAGCATACCAACAGGCTATTACCGATGAAAAAATAGCTTTGGCTGACGAGGCAATGGCACAAGAGGGTGTGATAAGACAATATGAATTTAATTTTCTTGATGCCACTAAACTATTTGGTAAGCTATATGCCAACCGCTTGTTTCCTAAAACACCGAAGCCTAAAAAAGAAGAGCTTGTTACAGAAACAACCACAGCATAAGGTCTAAGAAACACTCGCCACTGGGCTAATGTGAAAAGCATGGAAAAAAACGGTGTAATGAACTTTTCAGCATTAAATCGGCATTACAAAACGGGGTAATGACCTTTTCAGCTACTATTCACCATTACACAGCGATGTAAACGCCTTTTCAGCATTAAAAGCAGATTACCTCTCGGGGTAGTCTGCTTTTTAGCTACAATTTACCTCTACACAGCGGTGTAAGAACCTTTTCAGCCTTAAAAGCACACTGCACCGAAATTACGCGCACTTTTCAGCCTTAAATGCTATCGTAAACGTTTTTTCATGAGAAAACCCAAGCTTGAATGGGCTTGGGTTTTATATTTTGTGTCTATTTCTGTTTCTCAGAGTACGAGCTACAAGCTCGCACTAGCGGGGGATTAATATTGATGAATTTTTAAAGTATTCCTTTTACTAAGTCAAATCCTCCACTTACAACTTGCTTAATGGCTTCATCTTTAGCTGCAATGATTAGGGACTTTAAAAATTCAACTCCTTTTTTACGGACAAGTGCAAAAAATCTGCTAAGTCTTTTAACTGTAGCTTGCTTTGTGAGGTTTGGAAGTTCTTCCTTTATTTCTCTTGCTTCAATAATTAAATCCTCATGAACAGTATCATGATTACTTAAAGCAACAATTGCTGAATCAAGAAATTCTGCAAGCATTAATTGCTTCCCAACTTCATAAGGCTTTTCATTGGCGTCTTCATCAACAAGTTTAAAATTATCAAAGAACTCATCTTCATAAGCCTTTAAGATTTTATCCTCAGGGGAGATTTGAATATTATTGTATTGCCTAATTAAACCTATCCAAGTTTGGAGGTGTCTTGTTATCTGCTCAGCAAACATCTGACCTTTATGTGGTTCAAGATTATTGGTTTGATACGGTATCCGGTTTAAAAGAAAAAGAACTTTATTCTGCTTATATTCGGGTTTTGAGATACAAAACTCGAAAGTAGATGCCGGATCCATATCTACAATTTTTATTTCAAAATCATGATCTTTTTCAATATTAATAAGGCTGCTATGTTTTTCAACAATGTTTCTTATCTGGGTGAAAACAGATTGAATTGTTTGCAAGTAAACTAATGGGTATTCTTTAGGGTTAATCATTTCAAGTTTTTTGGGTTAAATAAATTCGTCAGTATTTTGTTTCAACATTTCCCCTCTCCCAACAGCTCAACTAAATTATTGATAACAATATTACTACAATCACGCGTCAAACGCAAAACATAAAATCACTCATTTGCTTTAGTGCTACGATAAGTCGGCCTCAGCAAAGCAGGTGGGGCACCCATAGATAAAGAAGTCGTTAAAAACAGAATGCTGTCTGAGTGAGGCACGAACGAGTTCAGTCTGTTTAGACTTAAAATCGTGATGGGTCACCGATTGCTGCAGCCGTTGATTTTTGTTACTTTTCATCAAGGAAAAGTAAGGAGAAAGAAGAGGAACTGTTTGTTCCATTTTATCAAGGATAAATAATAAAGCAAAACACCCCTCTTTATCTCCCCTGAAGGGGAGAATGCAGGACGCAAAGCAAGATGAGAACAAAAAAAAGGAACCCTTTCGGATTCCTTACTGTATTTAATTAAAGCTGTTGCTCTATGCCTTGTTGGTTGTAATCACAAAAATAATGAGTGGTTCATTGCTCGTATTCTGAACCGAGTGAAAACCATCATTACTGACTGCCGTGATGTTTCCTTTGGTTATTTTGTGGGTTCTTACTTCGCCATCAGCGCCGGCCTTATCGGCATACTCACCTTCGCCATGCATCACCACATAAAGCTCCTCTTCGCCTCTTGGTCCGTGATCGTGAAATCCAGCCTGATCGTGCTTATTCAGAAAAACCATAAAGCAACCAATTCGGTTATTGATCAACTCATCGGCATCGAACATTTGCAAAAGGTAAACAACGCCATTACCACCATACATTGGCTGGCGGGTATCCACACGAACGACCGTACGTTTATCCTTTCCAAAAGGAATAACAGATAAATCGATGTACTGAGACACTCTTTCTATAACTTGATTGGCTTCGAGAACTGGCATACTTTCTTGCTTTTATTAGGTAGCGTATATTACTTCTTAACAGATATTAAATGCACATCGAAAATCAAGACCGAACCACCTGGAATTCCTCTAGTATCGTAATTTCCATAGCCCAAATGAGCAGGAACCAAAAGCGTTCCTTTTCCGCCTTCTTTAAAATAAGTAATGCCTTCGGTCCATCCTCTTATAACACCTTTCAGTGGAAATGAAATACCTCTCTCACTACTCTCGTCGAAAACTTCTCCATTTAAATAATAGCCTTTGTAGGCTACCTGCACAGTTGATGCACTTGTGGGCTGTGCGCCTTCTCCTGCCTCATCGACGGTATAATATAAACCAGACTCACACTTTGTAGCCTCCAGCTTATTTGTCTTTATATAATCAGTAATTTGAATCTCATTTATAAGTGAGAAATCTTTCTCAGGCCCACTTGAGCAAGAAACTAAAAAGGCACAGATGATGGCTAATAAGCTATACTTCATTTTTATCAGTTTTTATTGAAAAACAAATATAGTAAAATGTGGGCATGTTGGCTATTGCTCTCATTACAGGAAAAAGATAACACCTCTCTTTCCGAAAACTTTCGAGGCTAAAGCCATCTCCACCATCCTTCGACTCCGCTCAGGAACCAAAGGGGAGACTCTCAACTCTGAAGCTTTTCGACCTTGGAGTTTTGTGCGGGCTTTGTCAGTCTGCCGTGAGGCGTGCTACTGAGTCAACCACAAAGAGAAAACAAGGATCAGACTGACTTGATTCTTTTGTCTACTTTTCTCATCAAAGAGAAAAGTAGAAGCCCGGCGGCTTGAGCGAAAAAAAACAAGTACTAGGACAAAAGACTACAAACATGACATTTAGCAGCCTTAAAACAATCCGAATACTACATACATAGTAACTATTACTATATTTATAGTAATAGTTACTATAAACATAGTATGATTTAAAAATAAACGATTACATTTGGAGTGTAAATTAATAATCAAAAACTCTATGGACTTAAAATCATTGACAAAAGCAGAAGAACAAATCATGCAAATTATCTGGAAATTGCGCGAAGCTATTGTTAAGGATATACTTGCCGAATTTGAAGGCACGAAACCAGCTTATACGACTATTGCTACAGTTTTAATCGTATTAGAAAAAAAGGGTTTTGTTTCGCATCGCAAAATTGGAAACTCTAAACTATTTACGCCTGCCATAAGCAAAGCAGAGTATACCAAATTTCAGTTCAGCTCTTTATTGGGAAACTACTTTGGCGGATCGTTCCCTAAAATGGCTAGCTTTTTTGCATTAGAAAACGATATGGACATTTCCGATTTGGAAAAAGTTCTGAAAGAAGCAGAAAAGGAAATGAAGAAAGATCAAGAAAAAAATTAGAACGATGGAAGTATTATTAGAAATATTAATTCGCGCATCAATCAGTATAGCTGTATTCTATGCCCTATATTGGCTGCTTTTAAGGCAATCGACTCATTTTACTGCGAATCGATTATTTTTGCTGATAAGTCTACTCATTTCAGTCGTACTAGCAGTGGTTCCTGTTCAATATCAAGTATTGATACCAGCTCCTTCCTCACCCGCTTTGAGTGATTACAGCGGGGTTTTTAATCGTGATGTTGCGAACACAAGCACCAATGGACAAAACTCAAATGGCATGGGCTTATTTGGTGTTTTACTCATAATTTATAGCATTGGAGCTGCGATTGTATTGCTACGCTTGCTGATACAATGCAGAAAACCATTACTGATTATTACCAAATCGAAACCTAAAAAGATTTACGATTGTTTGATTCACGAAAACAAGGTATTCAATTCACCCTTTTCGTTTTTCAATCGCATATTAATCAATCCTGAATATTTTCAGCAGGACGAAATAGTTGACATATTAACTCATGAAAAAGTGCACATTCAGGAGCGTCATTGGATCGATCTGTTCATTATAGAGCTGTTAACAGTGTTTTTCTGGTTCAACCCATTTATATGGTTCTTTGAGCGAGCAATTAAACGGAACCATGAATACCTGGCCGACGAAGGTGTATTATCCCGGGGCCATTCACCTGTCAGGTATCAGGCATTATTAATTAACCGGCTAATGGGGACACAAGTAATTGGTTTGGCCAATCACTTTAATTCGTCCCTCGGCCTAACCCGATTTAAAATGATGACAAAAGAAAAAACAGCGAAACGTAAATTGTTTCGAATGATATGGGGAGTACCCGTATTGGCACTTCTATTAATGGCTTTTGCTAAACCCGAATACAAAGTTAAAGCTGATAAAGAAATACAAATAGCAGTAAATGATATTAAGTTATCAGCTAAGGATACGCCTGTTAAGGTAAAAGGCACAGTAAAAGATGACAAAGGAAATCCTATGCCTGGAGCTTCTGTTATACTTAGAGGTACCACAACTGGAACTGTTGCTGATAGAGATGGAAATTATAAAATTGAACTTCCTAATGAAGGTAAATTCGTTTTAATTGTGTCCTATGTTGGATATAAATCAGTTGTCAACACTATTTCTATGAAATCAACTGCACCTACTAAATGGAAACATGATTTCATGATGGAACGTGAAGTCATATCAATTGATTCAAAAGATCTAATGAATGCCGGAGATGTTCCTCCTCCTCCACCACCAGCTCCTGAATTTGACAAAAACTCGGATAAACCTACTTTCTTTATTGTTGAAGAAATGCCAGAATACAAGCAAGGCTTTTACGGCTTATCGCAATATGTAAAAAAAGAAAAAAGCAAGCTCCAGAATAAATTTGGTAAAAAGCTAAATGGTAAAGCAACGGTAGGCTTCACAATTAATAAAAAAGGGGAAGTAAGCAACATTCAAATTCTTGACAAAAGCAATGATATCGTTGCGAAAGCTGCTACAAAAATAGCAAGTGGAATGGAAAACTGGAAACCAGGTTCACAAAGAGGAAAGACGGTTTCTGTTGATTTTGCAATGGAATTGGAGTTCTAAAAGGATTTCGATACAAGACTAACAATATAAGTGCTGTTACTACTTTCACAAGGAGTAACAGCACTTAATTATTTAAAGAGCTGATGGCAAGTCTGCGGCTGGTGGGCACTAAACCCTATTTTCAGATATTCCTCTGCACAAGTGCGCGGAAATTTCGGCCTCAGCAAGGCAGGTCGAAACCCATAGATGAAGAAGTCGTCAATAAATACATTCGTCCTTCTGTCCCGATTCTGATAGCTATCGGAATTATCGGGATCAAAATCTTTATACATTAATTATGAGATCCTGAAACTAGTTCAGGATGACGTTCAATTCTGGTATTTCACCTTTGTGTGCTTTGCGAAAAACTTTCCGCTCTTTGCGTGAAATCAAATTTTAATAAAAGTGAATTAAAAATGTAACTATCTTTATTTTCCCTTACTAAATAGACGAGAACAAAAACTTATACATTGAAAAAAGAAGAGCATTTTAATCAGATACTATCGGAAAATAGTGATCGCATACAGAGGATATGCCGCTACTACAATTCGAATACCGAGGATCAGAAAGATATGTATCAGGAAGTGCTGGTAAATATTTGGAAGAGCTTGGATAATTTCCGGGGCGATTCGGCTATCAGCACTTGGGTTTATCGTGTTGCTGTAAATACCTCGCTAAGCTTTACGGGTAAAACCTACAAGCAAATGAAACTCATCGTGAGCACCGATACGCAAAACCTCTCCTCCATTCTCGACGACGAGGGTTTGGAAGACAAGCAAAAAGAGGAAAGTCAGTTTAATCTATTACAAAGCGAACTGAATATGCTCTCGGTTATCGACAAAGCTCTGATATCGCTAATGCTCGAAGGCCTCAGCATGAAAGATATTGCCGATGTGATTGGTATAAGCGAACCTAATGTAAAGGTTAAAATCCATAGAATAAAAGCACAGCTCAAAACCAAACTGACAGGAGGGGTTACTTATGAACTTTAAAAGAAAAAATAACGATATCAATCTCGACCAATTAGTAGGTAAGCTTCAAAAAGAGGATAAAACATATGGTAAACTATTCAAACTTCTTAAAATTATCTATTGGATTTACATTCCAATTTATATTCTGCTCGCAATTGGAATATTCTTAATAACTAAGGAAATCGATGATCTGTTTGCTGGATTTTGCTTCATTATTTCGTTTATAATATTTGCACTGATATTGGGCAATTATCAAAAAGATTTCAAGAATGCCGACTATGCATTACCAACACTTCTCATGTTAAAGAATGCCGCAAACCGTTATAAACCATTCCAATTAAAAGGTTTATGGGTAATACTTGCTATAATTTTCATGGATGCAGGCTTTAGTATTAATTCCTTTGCGAAAAACCATATCATTACAATTCAGATAATCTTTTTAGGAATCATGCTTATCTCAATACTTGTCGGGATAATCATCTGGTTTATCAAACACAAACCACTTCGCGATAACGCACTAAGACTTGTTGCCGAGATTGAAGGTGAATAAAACAAATGCCCTCTCGTAATGAGAGAGCATTTTTGTTTACAAGTTCACAAAATCAGTATAAAACTTTAGTTTCTTTAGCAATTTGGCTTGCCTCACGAAGCAACTGCTCACTAACCTCAGCAATATTGTAGATTAAAACGAGTTTTTGGCGCTCTACTCCTTTTTCGCAGGAGATGAGTAAGGTCGACAATTCATCCAGAAAACTGTGAAGACCAATGGATGGATCACAAGGTTCGTTTTCGTTTAAGGCTCTTATTGCTCTGTCCAAAACCTTTTCAATTTGCAAAAACATATCCTGCTGTTCTTTACTAATATACTTAGTCGTATTTTTATGAGCACCTAATGCAGATAGATAAGATAGCAGTGCATGATTGAGATAGGTTAATGAAAAGGCATGCTTTTGAAATTTCTGCTGCTTTTTAGGTTCCAACTTCATACTCTTCCATGCCAAA
>NZ_JBFFKR010000158.1:0-8044 GCF_041555295.1 Ancylomarina sp.
CTCACCAAGGTTTCAGCTGGCGCAATAAACAGGATTGATTCCAAACTATAAAACTAAAAAGAGGATACCCTACTGGATATCCTCTCTGTTATATAATGGTGTATATCTATTTTAGATATGAATCACCTCGTCGTAGGCAGCTGCAGCAGCTTCCATTATCGCTTCACTCATTGTTGGGTGTGGGTGAATCGCTTTTAGCAACTCGTGACCAGTCGTTTCCAGTTTACGAGCGACTACTAATTCAGCAATCATCTCAGTTACATTAGCACCAATCATATGAGCACCTAAAAGTTCGCCATATTTGGCATCGAAAATCAATTTTACGAACCCTTCGTTGGCACCAGCAGCACTTGCCTTACCCGAAGCAGAGAATGGGAATTTACCCACCTTAATTTCGTGTCCAGCTTCTTTGGCAGCTTTCTCAGTCAATCCCATTGAAGCAATTTCTGGCGTTGTATAGGTACAACCAGGAATTGTAGTATAATCGATAGGCTCAACTTTCATCCCTGAGATCTTCTCAACACAGCAGATACCTTCAGCTGAAGCAACGTGAGCCAAAGCAGGACCTTCCAGAATATCACCAATGGCATAAATACCTTCTACATTGGTGCGGAAATAATCGTCAACAATAACTCGTCCATTTTTGGTTGCAACACCAGCTTCTTCAAGGCCAATGTGCTCAGTATTTGGAGCAATACCTACTGCTGAAAGAACGATCTCACATTCGTGAACTTCGATTTCGCCTTTCTTATTTTTGATATTTACTTTCAAGTCGCCAGCACTACCTTCAACAGATTCAACTGATGAATTCACCATGACTTTAATTTTATTCTTCTTGAAAGAACGTCCCATTTGCTTCGAAACCTCTTCGTCCTCAATAGGAAGTATGGTTGGCATAAACTCAACCAGCGTTACCTGAGTTCCCAGACTAGAGTAGAAGTAAGCAAACTCAGATCCAATAGCTCCTGAACCCACAACGATCATCGATTTAGGCAATTTATCAAGAGTTAAAGCCTTACGGTAACCAATAATTTTTTCACCATCCTGTGGTAAGTTTGGCAATTCGCGAGAGCGAGCACCTGTCGCTAAAATAATGTGCTTTGCCTCGTAATTGGTTTTACTACCATCTTCAGCAAGAACTTCCAGCTTTTTACCTGCAGTAAGTTTACCAAAACCATTGATAACAGTAATTTTATTCTTTTTAAGCAAGTATTGGATACCCGCACTCATTTTGTCGGCAACCCCACGGCTGCGAGCAACTATTTTTTCAAAATCAGGCTTAAATTCACCTTCAACAGCAATACCATAATCAGCAGCATGCTTCATATAATCGTAAACCTGAGCTGATTTTAATAATGATTTGGTTGGAATACATCCCCAGTTTAAACAGATACCACCTAATTCAGCGCGTTCTACTACGGCAACGTTCATTCCTAATTGTGCACCTCTAATGGCAGCAACATAACCACCTGGTCCACTTCCTACTACTATTAAATCGTAAGTCATTTCTATTTTGTTGTTTAGTTTATGAATATCTATGTATTTCAGATCAGTTTTAAATCCTTCTTTTAGAGGCGACCTGACAATTTTTCTGCTAATTTATTAATATTAATTCTAAATAAAAGGGATTAGACTTCTTTTCAAAGCACACACATGTACTCTTATCAATACTAATTTGGGCAAAACCCTGCGGGTCGGGCTATCCGCACTCGCTCTTTGTCCTAAAAAAAAATGGACAAAGGAGCTCAAACAAATGCTCCTATCCCTTTTGCGTAATTAAAAGCAAATGCCGCGAATTAATACGAATTTACCACGGATTATAAATTCCTAATTACTTATTCACATTTTCCTCATTCACTCATTCACTTTTTCTCCTAAAAACTCTGTCAGGAACAACTACGTTGCACTCTAACCGGTTTTCTTCTCATATTTTTAACTTTAGGCACTCATAAATACTCTAAGTACTCCAGGCACTTTCACTCTTTCACTACCAACTTTAGTTTTAAAAGACTTAGTTGAACCAGTTTCGCGATGATAAATAAGATGACGAATGAAAAAATAATGGTTGCTCCGGAAGGAACGTTCATCTTATAAGCCATAAATAGTCCCAAAAGAGAGCCTAATATGCCAAAACCAATCGCTCCAATTATCATTCTTCCAAAATCCTGTGTAAACATATTGGCAATGGTTTGTGGAATAGTTAAAAATGAAATAACCAGAATAATACCGACAACCCGAATATTTAAAACGATGGCCAGTGCAACTAAGGCAATCATCAAGTAATTGAGAAATTGTACAGGAGCCTTATGCGTTTGTGCGTAACTTTCATCGAATGCGACGTAAACAATTGGGCGCATCATAAAGGCAAAAACCAATATGGTGAGGATGCACAAGGCTGAAAGCAGATAAAGATCGAGGCTTGAAACCGTGAGAATACTGCCAAAAAGGTAAGACATTAGGTTGGGAGCATAACCAGGCGTCATGTATATAAATATAATTCCCAAAGCCATCCCCAAGGCCCACAGTATACCAATGACGGAGTCCTGACGAACATCGGTCTTTTTGGATACCCACTCAATTCCTAAAGCTGATAAGACACCAAAAATGGCAGCTCCCAGCACTGGATTTAATCCCAGAAACCAGGCAATGCCAATACCTCCAAAGGAAGCATGTGTAATGCCACCGCTAATAAAAACGATTCGACGGGCTACAATATAGGTTCCAATAATACCACATGAAATACTCGCCAAAATGGCTGCTCCAATGGCGTTTTGGAAAAAACTATAGCTTAATAATTCAATGATTTCGTTCATGAAATTTTGATTTCAACTTGAATGATACTGACTTGAAATTCCTTTAATGTTTTTTCAAAACTCGATGAGGGACTTCACCATGAGTAATCAGATCAATAGGACAGTGATAAGTTTTGAGTTGTTCCTGATTGATAATGTTTGAATCGTGATAACACAAACTTCCATTGACACAGGCTATTGTTTTCACATGCGAACTGATGGTTCCAATATCGTGTGAAACAACAATAATGGCCATGTGATCGTTGAGCTGATCCAGTACGCCATAAAGTTCCATCTCGAAATGACTGTCTACATAGGTATCGGGTTCATCCAAGATTAAAATCTGAGGATCAGAAATTATGGCTCTGCAAAGAAATACACGTTGTAGCTGGCCTCCTGATAGTTCGCCTATATTTTTATTTTTAAGATGAAGGATACCCATTTGTTCCATCAGAACTTTAGACTTCTCCTTATCTACGCTTGTGTATCTTCCAAATAATTTTTTGTGAGACATTAAGCCTGATAAAACGACTTCGCGCACAGGAATTGGAAACTTCTGATCGATGGTATTGATCTGAGGTAAGTAACCGATGAGGTTATCATCAATATTGTTGAACTCAACCTGACCTTCAATGGGTTTGATTAAACCCAAAATGACCTTCAATAGGGTTGTTTTCCCACCACCATTGGGGCCAATAACACCAAGGAAGTCATTCTTTTTAACCGTAAGATTAACATCCTTGAGTACAACTTTATTATCGTAACCAGCATAAACTGATCTCAATTCCAGTAGTTTGGTCATTTTGTTTTTGTTGTTTTTGAGCAGATACAAAATACAAAGTATTTCGCAGAAAGTATGATTTTAATTCACTCGAAAAGAATTTTCAAATCGAGATTAATTCATTACTTTTTTAGATAAGTCATAATTCGATTCATCTCAGTCAACCAATCTTCGCTTAAGGGATCAATCTGTATCAATTCAGCATTAATCTCTTTTGCAATAACATTTGCATTTTCAACATTGAATTGCTTTTGTAGAAAGATTGTTTTGATATTGTGAGCTTTAGCTAGGTCAAGCATTTTCTTCATATGAGCTGGTGAAGGCGCTTTGCCATCGTGCTCTATTGAAATTTGAGTTAAACCATAATCTCTGGCCATATACGAAAGGGCAGGGTGGTAGATCATGAAAGCCTTATCAGGCATTTGAGAAAAGATAGCTTCTGCACCTTTGTCCATTACGTTGATATCCGACATCAACTTCATGTAGTTACTTGTGTATTCTTGTTCTTTTTCCGGAACCAATTGCACCAATACTTTGAATGTATTTGCAATAAGTTGCTTGGCTGTTTTTGGTGATGACCAGATGTGTGGATCAATACCACCTTCATGAACATGATCGCCATGACGAAATTCAGGACCTCTGATAAGTTCAATACCTTCCGACATATCAACACTTTTAATATGGTCGTTTCCCTCGAATAATTTGTTCAACCAAGCCTTTTCGAATGGAATGTGACCAATTCTCAAATACAAGGATGATTTAGACATATCCTTCATTTGTTTTGGTGTTGGTTCATAGCTAGCAGGACTTGCCCCAGGAGGAATAAGTACGTTTACTCTGAAATCGTCACCAGCAATACGCTCGATAAAGTATTTTTGAGGTAGAATACTAACTGAAATTAGCTTATTGTCAACTTTGTTTTGTTTAGAGTTACAAGACTGAAATCCCAAGCTAAGGCCTACGAATAAAAGAAAAAGAGTAATTTTGTTCATTTGATTTTTATGCTTCAATTTAGAATAGTTTCAAATAACAAATGTAAAATATTTTACTCAATTAGCAATTCGTATTTCAAATTAAAGCAGTTCCTCTTTTAGAAATTTTGCAGTGAATGATTCTGTGCATTCTGCAACCTCTTCAGGCGTACCAATACACAAGACTTCTCCTCCCTTACGACCACCTTCTTTACCGATATCAATCACGTGATCTGCAACTTTAATTACATCCATATTGTGCTCAATTACAATAACCGTATTGCCTTTATCTACCAATCGATCCAATACCTCAAGTAAAACTCGAATGTCTTCGAAATGAAGACCTGTTGTTGGCTCATCTAAGATATAAAGAGTTTGACCTGTATCGCGCTTGGCTAGTTCGGTTGCCAATTTAACACGTTGTGATTCGCCACCGGAAAGCGTGGTTGATGGTTGCCCTAAAGTGATGTAGCCTAATCCAACTTCTTGTAAAACTTTGAGTTTAGGTAGAATGGTTGGAATTTTCTCGAAGAAAATGACCGCCTGATTGATGGTCATATCCAAGACATCGCCAATAGACTTTCCTTTGTAACGAACTTCTAATGTTTCGCGGTTGTATCGTTTCCCATTACATTCATCACAATGCACATAAACATCGGGAAGGAAATTCATTTCGATAGCTCTAACGCCTGCACCTTGACAGGTTTCACAACGACCACCTTTTACATTAAAGGAGAATCTTCCGGCTTTATATCCTCTGATTAGAGATTCGGGTAGTTTTTCGTAAAGTTTACGAATGTCTCCAAATACATTGGTGTATGTAGCAGGATTCGATCGAGGCGTTTTCCCCAAAGGAGCTTGATTCACTTCAACGACCTTATCCACATGATCAATCCCTTTTATTTTATCGTAGCTCAATGGATCTTTAACAGATCTATAAAAATATTGTGATAGGATTGGTTGCAGAGTTCCATTTATCAAACTTGATTTTCCACTACCAGAAACACCTGTAACACAGATGAATTTCCCAAGAGGAAAACTAACATCAACATTCTTAAGATTATTTCCTTTACAACCCATCAGTTGGATGCTTTTGCCATTTCCTTTTCGTCTTTTCTCAGGAACGACAATGCTTTTTTCTCCATTGATATATTGCGAGGTCAGACTATTGCTATTTAGCATTTTATCAGGCGTACCAGCAAAAACAATCTCACCACCATGTTTACCCGCAAAAGGTCCCATGTCTACAACGTAATCAGCAGACAAAATCATATCCTTATCGTGCTCTACAACAACAACAGAGTTGCCCGAGTCGCGAAGTTGACGTAAGGATTGAATCAATTTTTGATTGTCTCGCTGATGAAGACCAATACTAGGTTCATCGAGTATGTAAAGCACATTAACTAGCTGAGAACCAATTTGTGTTGCCAATCGGATACGTTGAGATTCACCACCCGAGAGCGTTACAGAACTGCGATTTAGAGAAAGATATTCCAAACCAACATCAAGTAAGAAATCAAGACGATCTCGAATCTCTTTTAGAACTTCCGATGCAATTTTGACTTGCTTTTCGCTTAAATGAGGTTCAACGGTTGCAATCCATTCGCTTAAAAGACTCAGGTCCATTTGAGCGAGATCGGTAATATTCTTATCGTGAATCCTGAAGTACAGTGATTCTTTTTTCAGACGTTGTCCTTCACAGCTTGGGCATAGTGTGTTTTTAATAAATTGCTCTGCCCATTTTTTTGCCTTTTTCGAAGTGGTATTACTTTCTTGATTCGAGATGTATTTTAGAACGCCATCAAAACTCAAAAAGTAATTTGATGAACTCCCCAGCGGTGTGTTTTCAAGTTTAAATGTCTCGTTTGATCCGTCGAGAATAATACTTAAGGCTTCTTCTGGAATATCTTTGATGCCCGTTTTTAAGTCAAAATTGTACTTACGAGCGATAGCTTCAATCTGCCAAAAGATTAGGCTGTTTTTATATTTACCCAAGGGTACAATTCCACCTGCGTGAATACTCACACTGTCATCGGGAATAATTTTTTCAATATCAATAGCACTTATTCGGCCTAAACCTTTACACTTAGGACAAGCTCCGTGTGGTGAGTTGAATGAGAAACTATGAGGTGCCGGTGTATTATATGAAAGACCTGTACTTGGACACATCAGGAGGCGACTGTAGTATTTCACTTCTTCGCTATCCTTATCCAAAATCATGGTAATACCCTTACCATGTTTCATAGCCATCTGAATGGATTCCTTTAAGCGCTTATCTCCAACTTCATCAACAACTAATTTGTCAATTAAAATCTCGATGGTGTGACTCTTGTAACGATCGACTTTAAAACCATGAAGTAATTCCACAATCTCACCATCGACACGTGCGTATAAAAATCCTTTTTTTCTGATCTGTTCGAATAGATCCTTATAATGTCCTTTTCTCCCTTTTACAATGGGAGCGAGGATGTAAATTCGTTTCTCATTGAATTTCTCAAAGATGAGCTTGATAATTTGCTCATCGGTATATTTTACCATCTTCTCACCCGTTTCATAGGAGTAAGCTATACTTGCCCTTGCAAAAAGCAGTCGGAGGAAATCGTATAGTTCGGTGATGGTCCCAACAGTTGAACGTGGGTTTTTATTTGTTGTTTTTTGCTCGATGGCGATTACTGGACTAAGTCCTGTGATTTTATCCACATCGGGACGTTCCATTCCGCCAAGGAATTGACGGGCATAAGCCGAGAAAGTTTCGATATATCGACGCTGACCTTCAGCATAGATTGTGTCGAAAGCCAATGAAGATTTTCCACTACCACTTAATCCGGTAATAACGGAAAGTTGGTTGCGGGGTATACTTACATCAATATTTTTTAGGTTATGAACTCTCGCACCAAGAACATCAATATTCTCGGTTTCTAATAGTTCATTTTCTATGACTTGTTCAGCTACGTTTTTCAATCGACAATCTCCTTATGATTTAAATCCTCACTTCTACTGTTGTTTTACTTACTGACAACCTTCAATAAGCTAACAACTATTTCTTCTCTACTTGAGGTTTTTTGTATTCAGAAAATGCAAAATTAATATATCCTTTGGCAGGAAGTGTAATTTCGTACTCTTTTTTATACTTATTTGTTAGATATGGCTTTCTTAACCAAGGATTAAAGAGTTTTAGTATTTTATAATTCACCCCATTTTCTTGGGCAAAATCAGCAAAATTCTTCACCCCACCTTTAATTTTAATTTTACGAGTTGGAATGTTTGGATATAAATCAGTGTCACGAAATCTAAATCCAAAATCTTGAGGATTCTCCATAATGACTTTGGTCGCAATAATTCTGAACAAATAACGAGCTGTTTCCTCACCCAACAAAAGGTCATAATACGATCCGGCATTTTGAAGTTTCATTTGAGAATGAATGTGTGTTCTGCCTGCATTATATGAGGCCGCCACCACGGCCCAGCTGCCAAATTTTTTATAGGAATCTTTCAAATAC
>NZ_JBFFKR010000159.1:0-8033 GCF_041555295.1 Ancylomarina sp.
AATCTTTCCAGTAAATGCAGCCGTAGCTTCATCGTCCATTACGCCTTTAAAGTGTTCGTTACTCACACAATTAGGTTTAGCATGGTCTGCGAAAGTGAAATTATCAACATGCTGATTACGATCCATCAAATACATACCATATGTATGATTTTCGCAATGCTCGCCATCAAATAAAGTATAATGATTGTTACGAATCATACCTCCATAAAGAGAAAGCGTGTTGGTTAATACATTTGAATTCGCTTCCTGACGGATAAATACCGAATTAAGGATAGTTGCATTCAGATGCTGATTTTGCAATGTATATAAATCGAAAACAGCATTTTTAGCGACATTGATCTCACTTACTGTATTCGATATGTATTTGTTATGTGTTAAGGTATGATCGCAGAAAATTAGTTTTGCCTGAGCATTTTCTTCAATCACAACCAGGTTACGCTGAGTCGCCATTAAATCGCGATCGGAACGTAGTAGGTTAATCACCTGAATAGGTTTTTCAACAACTACATTTTTAGGCACGTAAATAAATACACCATCTTTAGCCAAAGCTGTATTTAGTGCAACTAAACCTTCCTCGTTTGGCTTGGCATATTTCCCATAGTGCTTATTAAAGATTTCGCTATGTTTTTCAGCTGCTTCTTGTAAGCTGCAAACAATAACGCCTTCAGGAATATCAAGTTTTCTATTCTGATTGTAGTACCAACCATTCGAAAGCAGAACCAAATTGGTATCTAACTCAGGAACGTCGCAGTAGAACAACTCATTCAAGTCACCCATTACGGTTCTGTATTGCAAGTCTACCGTGTAAGGATGATCGAATGCAGGAACTAAATTCGTGTACTTGTAATTTTCGTTGGCAAGAGTTGGAACACCAAGCTTTTTGAATTGCTCAAAGGCTTCCACTCTTTTTGTATTCATGAATTTTGAAGACTTGTCGTCAAGAAGAGATTTCCCCTGCTCAAACAAATCAGCAAAATCATTATTTATGGTATCTATAGACATAATGTACAATTATCGATTGGTAATTATAAATTGATAATTACTAATTGTTAACAAGTTCTTCCTTAATCCAGTCGTATCCTTTTTCTTCCAATTCAAGAGCTAACTCTTTACCGGCAGTTTTTACGATACGTCCGTCGAATAATACATGAACTACATCAGGTACAATATAATCAAGCAAACGCTGATAGTGAGTAATCACAATAGTTGAATTCTCAGCTGTTTTCAATTTGTTTACCCCATTGGCTACAATACGAAGCGCATCAATATCCAATCCAGAATCGGTTTCATCCAATACTGCTAACTTAGGTTCAAGCATAGCCATTTGGAAAATCTCATTCTTCTTTTTCTCTCCACCTGAAAAACCTTCATTCACTGAACGATTGGTTAGCTTCGAGTCGATTTCAACCAAAGTCTTTTTATCGCGCATTAATTTCAAGAACTCAGAAGCTTTCAAAGGCTCAAGTCCTTTATACTTGCGATGCTCGTTTACTGCAGTCTTCATGAAATTAACTGTTGACACACCCGGGATTTCAATTGGATACTGAAAGCCCAGAAAGATACCTTCTCTGGCACGATCCTCTGGAGCTAAATCCAATAAGTCCTTGCCTTCAAATGTAACCTCTCCTTTAGTTACATCAAATAATTCACGTCCTGCCAAAACTGCAGCCAATGTACTTTTTCCAGCGCCATTAGGGCCCATGATAGCATGAACTTCTCCTGGCTTTATTTCTAGGTTAATCCCTTTTAGGATTTCTTTACCGTCGATTGATGCGTGTAGATTCTTTATACTTAACATTGTTGTCTTTTTTCCAGTTATCAGTTTTCAATTATCTGTTGTCGATTATCCGACAGAGCCTTCGAGGCTAATTGCTAATAGTTTTTGCGCTTCAACGGCAAATTCCATAGGCATTTTATTTATCACCTCTTTAGCGTAACCATTTACAATTAAGCCAATAGCATCTTCAGTTGAGATACCTCGCTGGTTACAATAAAAGATCTGATCTTCACCAATTTTCGAGGTGGTTGCCTCGTGCTCGACTTTAGCCGATTTATTATGAACTTCCAAATAAGGATAAGTATGTGCACCACACTTATCGCCCAATAGAAGCGAATCACATTGTGAGAAATTTCGAGCGCCTTCGCAGTTCTTCACAACTTTTACCAATCCTCGGTAAGAGTTATTCGATTTTCCTGCTGAAATACCTTTCGAAATGATAGTCGACTTGGTATGATTACCAATATGAATCATCTTAGTACCTGTATCGGCTTGCTGATGATTGTTGGTTACAGCCACCGAATAGAATTCACTAGATGAATGATCACCCAGTAATATTGTAGAAGGGTATTTCCATGTCACTGCTGATCCAGTCTCAACCTGAGCCCACATCAACTTAGCATGAGCGCCCTGACAAATACCACGCTTGGTTACAAAGTTATAAATACCACCAACACCCTCTTTATTTCCCGGGTACCAGTTCTGAACCGTTGAATATTTCACCTCGGCATTCTCCTTTACGATGATCTCAACAATTGCAGCGTGCAATTGGTTTTCATCACGCATAGGTGCAGTACAACCTTCAAGGTAACTTACGTATGAATCATCTTCACATACAATCAAAGTACGTTCAAACTGACCTGTATTTTCCGCATTAATACGGAAATAAGTTGATAATTCCATAGGGCAACGAACGCCTTTAGGAATGTATACGAAAGACCCGTCAGAAAATACAGCTGAATTCAAGGCCGCGAAGAAATTATCGCGATAAGGAACAACGGTTCCCATATACTCCTGAATCAAATCTGGATGATCTTGAACAGCATCACTGAATGAACAGAAAATAACACCCTTCTCAGCCAAAGCTTCTTTAAAGGTTGTTTTCACCGATGATGAATCCATAACCACATCAACCGCGACATTCGAAAGGAGTTTTTGTTCGTCCAAAGGAATCCCAAGCTTTTCAAAAGTGGCACGAATCTCAGGATCTACGTCATCCATACTCTCCAACTTCGCTTTTTGAACGGGAGCTGCATAATAGATGATATCCTGATAGTTGATAGGTGGGATATCTAAGTGAGCCCATTCGGGCATCTTCATAGTCAACCAATGACGGTAAGCTTTCAAACGGAATTCTAACATGAATTCCGGCTCGTTTTTCTTAGCCGAAATCAGACGAACCACATCTTCACTCAAACCCTTTGCAATAGAGTCTGTGTCGATGTCACTCGAAAAGCCATATTTATAATCACTTTGTGTGACTTCATTCAATATTTTATCTTGTTCTTCTTTAGCCATATCTTAAAAAAAGTATCAAGTTGTTAAGTATCAATATTCGAAAACGCTATCACCCTATATCATTAAAATCCTGCCTCTATCTATCGAAGCTTAAAGGGAATGCTTTCGAGAATCAGTTTCACCGAGCTATTACGCTCGACTGAAACCGTTTGAAATTCGCTGCAAATATAAAGAAAGTATTTATATATCTGCATGTAAGATACTCAATAAAACACCACAAAGTCTTTTTCTGTGATGATGTGTGATAAATATGGTAAAAACGAATGAAAAACACAGATAATGAAAGCATCAAAGTTTCACTTCAGTGTTCCCATTCAGTCATCCGATGAATTGTCGAAATAATAAAAATTCATCGGACGACTTTACTTAACCTAAAAAAAATACAACTCACAACCATCTACTTAACATCATTTAACACAAAAACTTAAATTACTTAGGTTACTTTTCTTCGAAAAAGGGAATAAAGGTATAAACCGCCTAATTAACCCATAATATGACCCAAATAGATTTTTTAGAAAGAAGGAAACGATTTATTGAACTGGCACAGAAGAAAGCAACAGGAACACCCAAAGAGCTGGCATTAAAATTCGGTATACAGGAAAGAGTACTGTATCGATTCTTAGATAGCTTAAAAAGTGATGGATTAAAATTCAAATATAGCAGATCTATAGAATCGTATTTTCTCCACGAAGGTTAAAAAAATACTCCACCAACAAACTATAATACTATGTGAACTTCGCCGTTCTAAAAAACAATTTATTTAGAATAGAACAAACGAGTAAATCGATGAACCCAACAAAACTCCCTATTCAACATATCTTATTAGACTTAATTAAAATAAGCTCACTGACGCATACTGTCAGCGAGCTTACATAATTTAGTGTCCGAGTTAAACAATTTCGCATTTAAAACTCGAAAACCTAAAATCTCGTTCGAGGAGACAAGGGCAAAATTAAAGTAAATTTTATTATTAACACTTAAATTTTGACAAGATGAAAAAGAAAGCCTTAAGTTTTTTAGTTTTTGGATCGTTATAAATAGCAGCTACACCTAAAGTTTCTACTGCTGCTTGTGTTAGCGCAAATTTATCATGTTATAGTGGGTATGTATCCTGTGGTTCAACTACTCACCAAATTGCACAAAACGTTCTAGACGCAGAAGCTGCTATTTGTGGCTAATCATTTCGTATAGAGTTTGGATTAACTTAAATTCAGACTCTATATTTCTAAATTTTAAAACTCTATTTATGAAAAAACTACTTACCACATTATCTATACTACTAACCTGCAGTATGGCATATTGTCAATCTGAAGTGGATAACCACGAAGCAATTGATATGGCAAAACTTCAATGCACTTATCAGTTTTCTTATCAAATGGACTCTACAAACTCTAAAAGGGTAAGACATGAGAAAATGGTTCTCTTAATAGGAGAGAAGTGTTCTAAATACAAATCTTACAACTCGATAATAACAGATTCCTTAGTAAGAGATTTCGACAAAAGAGGCATTCCTCCTCAAATTGTTGTTTCAGACATGTCTATATTCCCAAAAACTAAATTTAATCATCAGATTTTTAAAAACGATCCTAAAGGTTCAATGAGCGTTTTTGATCGGGTATTTAAAGATAAGTTTGTTTACAATGAGCCTCTAAGTATTTTTAAGTGGGAAATATTGTCAGATACAGCAAACGTTTCTGGATACACCTGTCAAAAAGCGACAACATCGTATAGAGGAAGAAACTATGAAGCTTGGTTTACTACCGAAATACCGATCAGCGATGGTCCCTATAAATTTAACGGCTTACCAGGCTTAATTGTGAAAATTGCTGATACCAAAAAGCACTATGTGTTTGAATTAATATCAGCCACGAAACCTCCTATGGGAACCCTAATATACATACCCACTTACCCAAAAACAATTTGCTCCAGCCGTGAAGGTTTTAGAAAGGCAAAAAATGATGCGAAGCAAGATGTCATTCGCCGCCTTGAAGATATGGGAGGTCATTTTGCTAATCCTGAGGACAGAAAGAAAGCAAAAGAGCGTGCAATGACTAAAGCCAGAAGAACTAATAATCCTATTGAATTGATGTAATCTCTTTTTTAAAGCACTATTAGATGCCAAAAATTAAATCTCAAAATACTAAAACGATATATCGAATATTGCTAATATTGGTCTTAGCCATTACCTGCACCTCGGTTTATTCTCAGAATAAAATTGAAAATCACGAAGCAATTGATACTGCTTATTTAAGCTGCGAATACCTACTAGAATATTCAAAAAATAAAAACGATATCCTTGATAAAAGACGAACAATAATGACCTTGGATATTGGTAATAAATCTTCAAAATTCTATAGTGAAGATTACCAGAAAAAAGACTCAATGTATTATTCTGATGTAAATTATATTCCACCTATGGAAATATTTGCGAATCGTTCAAAGTATATATCTAAAGCTCCATCATATTCCATTTTTAAAAAAATTCCAGAATCAGAAAGCCTAACTTATTGCAGCAAATTAGTTACCGATTATTATAGATATCTAGAAAAGTCAAAATTTGAATGGCAGCTCACTCAAGAAAAAGATACTATTCTTGAGTACCCTTGTTTAAAAGCTACTTGTGAATTTTCTGGAAGAAAATACATTGCCTGGTTCACAACTGAGATTCCTGTTTCCGATGGACCTTGGAAATTTCATGGTACACCAGGTTTAATCCTTTCAGTTGCAGACAGTGAGGGGCATTATTCTTTTCAATGTGTAGGAATCAAACAGATAAAAAATAAAAAAAAGTTGATCCACATTCCGGAACGTGACTATATGGATTGTAAAAAACGAAAATTCATACAACTCGAAAATAGGTGTTTACAGGATGCCGTAAAATTTATAAATACGACAAGTGAAGTTACAGTTACCCGAATATCTCCACAAAATAAGCCATCGGCTTTTATTTATAACCCAATAGAATTATAAATACAAAATTGCCTAATACTGTCTTATCAATATTATATGTGCAAAATAAAATCAAATCATCTTCGGAAAATACTTTTCAAGTGTTTTCCGATTTTTCTTCTATTCATTTGTCAGATATCAGTAGCAGAAAACCAGATAACAGGTAAAATTGTTAGTACAGATGGTATCTGCCTAGAGAACATACATGTGCTACTTCAAAAAGAAAATGATGGGGGAATTATTGCTTTCGGGATATCAAATAACAAAGGAGAGTACACAATTGGTTTCAAAAGTGACAGAGATTCTATCTTCATCAAAACACAATCTTTGAATTATTCAGGGCAACAATTGTGGCTCACAAATAAAACTCAGGTACAGAATTTCACTTTATTTACCGAAGTTAAAGAATTAAAAGAAGTTAGAATAAAAGCGTCACCTATACGCCAACATGGCGATACGATATCCTATTCGGTGCCTGCTTTTTTAGGAAAAAACGATCAAGTCATTGCCGATGTGATCAATAAATTGCCAGGCTTGGAGGTAGAGTCTGATGGACGAATTTTATATCAGGGAACTCCCATTCGAAAATTTTATATCGAAGGCATGGATCTCCTGGAAGGCAGATACAATTTAGCCAATAATAACCTGCCTGCTGAATCGGTTGCTTCAGTGCAAGTATTAGAAAATCACGAACCCATAAAGCTATTACGAAATATAACATCAACAGATAAGGCTTCATTAAATATTAAGCTCAAACGAAACATAGCCCTGACGGGTAAGGCCAAAATAGGAATGGGAATTAGCCCACTGCTATGGAATGCCAATATTACACCCATGTTATTTAATAAAAAACAACAGCTGATTTGTTCCTATCAAGCCAACAATACGGGTAAGGATGTGGCAACGGATCTAAAGTCTTTTAGTTTCGAAGATTTAATGGATATGCTGGATAATAACACGGAAAAGGAAGAATTGTTGGGTATAAAGAATTTATCCACCCCCAACTTTACTTCTGCACGCTATCTTGATAACAACATCCATTTGCTATCAACCAATTACCTATTAAAGCTGAATAATGATTTACAACTAAGGGTAAACAGTTCGTACCTGAACGATTACCAAAAACACAATGGCGGAAGCAGAAGTGAATACC
The DNA here is from genome assembly GCF_041555295.1 of Ancylomarina sp. Classification (NCBI taxonomy): domain Bacteria; kingdom Pseudomonadati; phylum Bacteroidota; class Bacteroidia; order Marinilabiliales; family Marinifilaceae; genus Ancylomarina; species Ancylomarina sp. Next base: position 7,398 of record NZ_JBFFKR010000159.1, read on the forward strand.
ATTTGGGAAATGACACCATTATTCTTCAGGAAAAAATCAGTAATAGATTAAGCAAACGTTCGCTAATAAATGATTTCACGCTGAGCCGAAATTCAGATCGCAATTACCTCAAAAACACCTTAAAAATACAAGCCTATTGGGATGCACAATTGGGGCGTGTTATTCAAAATACCGATCCTATAAGACAGGATTATCAAAACCCGTTTCAATCTTTTTCCAATAATTTAAAATGGATTAAACCCCTCGGGAAAAAAATGTGGCAGTTTGCCTCTTTTGTATCATACAACAAGGCTCCACAAAGTTTACTTATAAAACCAGGCGTTTACGAAGATATTTTCAATTCAGGTAAAACCTACAATGCCATTTTGCAAGAAGCTAAGAATGAAGAATTGAATTTTAATCATTCAGTAAGTCTGATTAATAAAATCAAAAGGTGGAATTTTACTCACAAAATAGGCTATCAGCATCAGCAAAAAGATTTTGATTCCAGAATGTATCTAAGCGATAATCTGATTGAAACAGATTTAGGTAAAGAGTTCCAAAATCAATTGAACTTCCGTAAAGATAAAATCTATGGCAACGAAAGCATTCAGTACATTACAGAACGCTTTAAGCTATATGCCGATCTGCCCTTAA
>NZ_JBFFKR010000160.1:0-8009 GCF_041555295.1 Ancylomarina sp.
AGCTGATGCCGGATCGCCTTGATAACTGATGCCGATTTTATCAATTTCATCGAGCATGATTACAGGATTGGATGTTTTTGTTCTTTTTAAGCTTTGTGTAATTTTGCCGGGCATGGCTCCTATATAGGTTCTTCTATGCCCCTTTATTTCAGCTTCGTCGCGCATACCACCAAGAGAAAACCGATAGAATTTTCGATTCAGAGCATCGGCAATGGACTTGCCAATGGATGTTTTCCCCACACCAGGAGGGCCAACAAGGCAAATAATGGATCCTGAAACCTTTCCTCGTTTAACGATGGTACTCACAAATTCGAGAATTCGTTGTTTAACATCATCTAATCCATAGTGTTGTTCATTAAGAATCTTTCGAGCTTTTTTTATATCGTAGTTGTCTTTCGAGAAAATACCCCAGGGCATATCTGTCAGCCAATTTAAATAGGAACGTGAAACATTAAATTCAGCAGATGCTGAATCCAGTATCCTTAATTTATCCAACTCCTCTTGAACGACATCAGCGGCTTCTTTTGATAATTTAAGTGTTTTGACCTTTTCTTCAATCTTTTCAATTTCGGAAGTCTTATCATCCTTTTCTAGCCCTAATTCCTGCTTAATTATTTTTAATTGTTCCCGAAGAAAGAATTCACGTTGATCAGTGGATATTTTTTCGCTTATTTGCGCTTGAATGTCTTCCTGTAGTTGTGTGATTTCCAGTTCTTCCTTGAGAAGAATTAACAGTCTTTCGCTGCGTTTGTATAAATCAAATGTTTCGAGCAATTCCTGTAATTTAAAGGGATCACTCGAGATAAATGATGAGACAATATCCATGAGTAGTCCGGGAGCTTGCATCCCCACTTCAGTAAACGAAAGGCGTAATTGCTCCTGAAGCATCGGATTGAGTTTAACCAGCTTTTTTACCGAATTGATAATGGCTGAGGTGTATGCTCTTAGTTCATCACTTATTTTCCTTTTTTCTTCAATTTTATATCTGACCGTCCAGTGTACTCTATTGTCGCGTTTTATTTTACGTATGTATTCGAAACGTGTGATCGCCTGAGCTAGAAATTGAATCTCCTCTTCAGTTCTAGTAATAATTTTAATGATTTTAACAAAGGTGCCGGTCTTGAAAAGAACTGAATCTAAAATACTGTCTTCATTCAATTCTTTAATAAAGGATATGCCTATAAATCCATTATTATTCTCAAAAGAATAGGTGATTAAATCAACAAATTCGACTCCGGTATATAGTAATGGTAAGGTAATTCCGGGAAAGAGAGGCTTGTCTTCTATTGGCACGACAATAATGTTGTCGGGGTAAATGTCAGAAACCAGCACGATATCTTTTCCGCCTACTTTACTCATGGTTATAAAATTTATATGAAATGAACCGTATAATAAATTTAATCAATATTTGACTTAGTAAAAAGTAAATTTTATTTGAGGAGTTTGAACAAAAGGCCGGAATAAAGAGGAATTGCTCGTAAGAGTTGGCCCTTTTTTGTGCTGAAAACTAATACTCGACGCAGATTAAAAATGATTGTTTATGATTGAAAAGGAAAATTCATTTTAACCTGTCAGAGTCTGAAGGATGAAGGCCTGACAGAGTTTAAATAATAAAACTCTCTTAGCTGGTGTTCTCGTACAAATTAATCTACTTCAAATTTTACTTTTTCTAATTTATGCTTCTTTATATCTTTACTTTTTCTGGGAATACTGCTTATACAATTGTTCTCATAAATTTGATATCCCTTAAGATAAAGTTGCTCTTATTCTGCCAATAGGGGATTGATTCTGTACCTTTAGGAGAAGATAACTAATAAAGATGTAGACGAGTACAACTATTAACCAGTTGGGCATCATCAAAGCATATAATATGAGAACAAAATTAAGAGAATGGCTTTTTATAATAGTGTCGTTTATCATTGCCCTATACATGTATGCCATTTTCTCGTACTTTGGAGTAGAGGATTTCATACAAGAGGGAGTCTTAAAGGAATATTTTGACTCTAATGTTTGGCACCTTGAGGTCATATTTTCAGGAATCTTACTTGGTATTCTTTTTATTCTCGTTAATCAATTGACTGAAAAACAAATCTTCAGAAGAAAAAGTTTTGGTTTCAATATTTTATTGAAAAGTGCTTTGTACCTGATTGGGCTAATTATCGTGTGCTTGCTTATTTTCAAATCATTTTTATTTTTTGGATTAGTCCCTCAAGAGCTGGTGGAGAAATTTAAAAGTTTACTATCCGTTAAGTTTTTTTTATCCGGCTTAATCTATTACGCATCGTTTATCCTCTTATTAAATTTTATCCTTTACATCAATAATAAATTTGGCCCTGGTTTGCTTATTGACCTATTGACAGGTAAATACTATCATCCCAGAAATGAAGAACTCATCTTTCTCTTTGTTGACCTTAAAAGCTCAACAGCTCTGGCAGAAAAATTAGGCCATATTAAATACAGTAAATTTATAAAGGAGTGTGTTCATGAATTAACGCCGGTTATTCAGAAATTTAATGCAAGGGTCTATCAATATGCCGGTGATGAGGTGATTCTATTCTGGAGTAAGAAAGAAGGCTTTCGCGAACTTAATTGCCTGAAAGCATTTTTTGAATTCAGCGATATACTTAAGCGGCAAAAAGAATATTTTAAGTCAAAATATGGCGAAGTACCTATCTTCAAAGCCGGGATGGATGTCGGGATTGTAACCGCAACTGAAATCGGAGATATAAAACGTGAAATCGCATATCATGGCGACGTCTTAAATACAGCGGCTCGTTTAGAGAAAAAGTGTAATGAATTTAATGAGAAATTGATTATAACACAGAATGTGATCGATCAAATTCAATCTACCAATGGCTATAATTTTAAATTGCTTAGTGACTTACCCTTACGTGGTAAAACTGAAAATATTAAATTCTATTCCGTTAGATCATAGTTCAACATTAAAGCGTGATTTCAAAGGAGTATCACGTTCCGTTGTTTTAAATTAAAGCCACAGTATGTTACCGAAACGAAGTGGAGATCAGCGGAGCTAATCGTGGGGGAGTGGAGCTGTGAATGACTAGTCATTCAACGCAGATTAAAAATGATTGTTTATGATTGAAATGAAAAATCCATTTTAACTTGTCATAGTCTGAAGAATTAAGACCTGACAGCGTTTAAATAATACAAATGCCTTAGCTGGTGCGCGTCGCATATTCTGTTCCCTGTCCCGAAAACTATTGGGAGGAGTAAAAGTAGAGAGGTGGCAAGCTTGTTTAGGTGGTCTTCTCACACAAATTAATCTACTTAAATTTTACTCTTTCTAATTTATGCTTCTTTATAACTTTACTTTTTCTGGGAATGCAGCTTATACAATTGTTTCCATAAATTTGATATCCCTTAAAATGATCTTACTCCTCTTCTGTCAATAGGGGATGTGTTGTGAACATTTGGGAGAAGCTATCTAATAAAGAGGTGTACGAGTACAACGATTAACAAGTTGGGGGTATTAAAAAGCAATATGAAATGCTATTCGTTATATTCTGTAATCCATTCGTATGACTTATTCCTGGAGGAATTTTCTAAAAATTGGCTGATGATAGCGAACTCACTTCAGGGGAAATGCATCATCAGAAATTAACGAATAAGCTTACAGAGTCAAAACATCTAATAAGGATAAATGACGACATGAAATCTCATCATATAGCTAGAAGATAAAATGTCAACTGTTTTAAAATATTACGATAATCACTTTGATTTGCATATCTCCATAAACTGTATAATCTATTATATTTTTATAGAATCTATCTTCTCGATAAAACAAATAGTTCAAATTCTAAGTTTTAAATTAATATGCACACCGTTAACCGTTTAATAGATTGTGTTCATTAGGATAATATTTCAGTATTGAATTGATATACACGTGTATATGTGTGATTTTAATGCGCTTATTTCAAATTTAGCCTCAGAATGATTCATGAAAAAGTTTAATAAGTAAAATTTGATGTTCATCAGGTTTATTTTCGTATTTATCAAAGACAGGCGTAATATTAAAAATACTTAATCTATATTAAGTCTAGATAAAAACAGTACGAAATTTAATCTTACTCTTATGAAAAGAATTTTTTTTAAATATTTATTTGCTTTAAGCTTTTTAAGCTTCGTGTTTTACTCTTGTGATAAAAATGATTTGATCAGCGAACTGGATGAAGTATCGAGTCCTGATTTAGTTCAATTGAAAAATGGCAATGTTGGTGAAACGGCCTATGCAGATGCAGGAACAGGAGAATTTACAGGTTATACGGATGACCTTATTTATATTAACACCGATGGTTGCCCAGATTATGGTGTCTATAAATACACGCTTTATGCAGGTAAAACGAATAATGCTGGAACCGTAGTAATAAGCAACGACGGAGATTATCTGTATGTTAGTTATAACACAAATGGCACGGCTGATCTTGGAGAAGCGCATGTTTATGTTTGGACCGATCAAAGCGAAATTCCAACGAAAAGACCTGCACCTGGTCATGCTCCCTACAAAGCAGAAGACATTAATGCTGATAATTACACTTTCATGATTCCATTAAGTGATTTTGGAACTTCGGAAGTTTGTGGTTCAGTATTCTATGTATCAACTCATGCGGCACTCGTAGCTGATGGAACTTTAGGTGATGATGCCGATGATGGAAATTCAGACTCCAATGACGGGGAAACAGCTTATGCAGGTGGTTTAAATACCCCTGATGGATTCCCAAAAAGTAAAGGAGCATGGTGGGGATATGTAACCTACACGGTGGATTGTTATTATGATATTTCAGGTACTGTATTTGAAGATGCTGATAATAGTTTTGATTTGGAAAGTGGAGAGTCTGGTTTTGAAGGGATCACGGTTGATTTGCTTGATGCCTCAGGAAATGTAGTTGCTTCTACTCTAACTGCTGCCGATGGAAGTTACCTGTTTGAGCATGTAGCTGCTGGTATGGATTATTCAGTAAGTGTAGCAAGTGGTCCAGCAGATTACACAGCTACAGAAAATGCAAGTGGATTTTCTATTCCTGCTTTAAGTAGCTGTTTAAAAGAAATAGATTTTGGATTCTATAAAGCAGATGGAGACGATGATGGAGACGATGATGAATTTAGTGAAACAGCCTACATGTTCGGTAATTGGTCATTCTGCGATGTACAATCAAGATGGGGATGGGCAAACTACATAGAACCTGGTCAAACCATTACTGAAACGATTTATGGCGGTGCTGGTCAATGCGACATCTCCAAAGGAACGGCCGTTGGTACTTCAACAATTGAGTATGCCCTAGATGGTACACTTACTATTGATATGGCGTATTTTTCAGGGTATACTATGAATAATATTCATATTAATATTGATAGTGATGATCCTACTACAATTACACCTAATATGAACTCCAATGGTAATTTTAACAGCAATCCTACATCTGTTTCATATCCAACAAACACATACACTGAAACGTATTCAATGTCTGGACCGCTTTATGTAATTATACATATGGAAGCCGTAAACGAATAAAAGTTTTAAGAGCTTTATAATATTTTAGTGTGAGGCGCCTGAAAGGGCGCCTTTCTTCACTTGTACTGTTATTCTCACAGATGCCTGCCAGCTCAGTTAACTCATTCTAATAAGCCAAGTGAAGTTCAGGTTGTGCCAGTGTATATTTTAAGAGGAGCCAACAGCAAGCTACAACAAAACTTATAAAAAAGACTAAAAAGGTGTGATTGCAAACTTGATTCGGATTGGACAGTCCGCAAATTAATTTGCGATGACAATACATAAAAGCCTTTAATACCGTGCTTTTCATAGCTTTAAAGTTCAAAAATGCCCACCCTCCCCAATGAACTACACCCCAAAAATGGGAAGCTCGGAAACCCATCTGGTTTAATCCTTCCCAAAATGGGAAGCACCGAAAACCATCTGGTTTAATCCTTCCCAAGAATGGGAAGCACTGAAACCCATCTGGTTTAATCCTTCCCAAAATGGGAAGCTCGGAAAATCATCCGGTTTAATCCTTCCCAAAAATGGGAAGCACTGAAAACCATCTGGTTTAATCCTTCCCAAGAATGGGAAGCACTGAAACCCATCTGGTTTAATACTTCCCAAAATGGGAAGCTTGGAAAACCATCTGGATTAATACTTCCCAAAAATAGGAAGCTCAGAAACCCCTCCGGTTTAACCCTTCCCAAAATTGGGAAATCTATAATCAGGTCATTTTTTTGTAATTCTGCCTTCTACTTATCTATAAACCCATTCCAAATGTTGAAATTGAGGAAACAATTAATGATCGTAAAACGACTCTTTTTTCAGTGCATCGCAATTTGCAATTAAGATATTTTTGTCTTTTTTTCATTTTCTCTTGTGAGATCAAAATAAAATCCTTTGCTTTGTCCCGATGAATAAAATGAATCACATAGAAAAATCTTTTTCTGCAACACAGTCTTGTTGTTGCTGCTGCTGTTGCTAAAACAGTTTGCGGGTGCGTCCTATGCACCTGTTGGGAATTAAATCCCCAATAACTCATTTTTTCTTTTTCATCATTAGCCTATTATCATGTCAATTTCCATTCAAACCGGAATGCCTTATTTTTCAAGATTCGTCTGTTGTTGCTCTTGCTGCTAAAACGATCGCTACTCACTTGCCTTTCAGTTTAAGCCAATTGTAGTGCTTCTCTTAGATCACGATTATTATTAATTCGCATCAAACCGATCATCTTTTTTTAAGGATCATGCAAGGACAAAATATCAAACCCTATTTTCTTCGAATTTCCACAACCGTCTGTTGTGGATAACAAAACACTAGAATTTTAAACCCGAACGATTTAGTCATTGTGCTAAGTCAAGGGTAAAGGCTGATAAAATAAGTACTACTCACACTGTGGGATAGCTAAAAATCTACAGCCTTAAATCTAATTTACAGTTTGAGCTTAACGTGTTGGAAATAAGCTTTGTGTTAAGTTGTTAAAAGAAGAATCATGCAATATTATCAGAATATATTAGAGGGGATTGGCAATACGCCATTAGTGAAACTAAATAACATTAATCAGGACTACGAGCCATTGCTATTAAGCAAAATGGAGAGTTTTAACCCTGGGGGTAGCTCAAAAGATCGTATCGCTATTTCGATGCTCGACGAGGCCGAAAGAAAGGGACTCATAAAAGCAGGAGGGACCATTATTGAACCCACCTCGGGTAACACTGGTTTGGGATTGGCTATGGTGGGAATCCTTAGAGGATACAAATTGATCTTTACCATGCCCGACAAAATGAGTCAGGAAAAGGAAGATTTGTTAACCGCACACGGTGCCACTGTTATTCGTACACCAACTGCTGTTGAACCCGACGATCCACAGAGTTATTATAAAGTAGCCGAGCGATTGCTCGATGAGGTTCCTAATTCCTTTTCACCCAATCAGTATTTCAATAAAAACAACCCGAAAGCGCATTACGAAAGCACAGGGCCAGAGATTTGGAGAGATACGGCTGGGGAAATTACGCATTTTGTTGCGGGTATCGGAACGGGAGGAACTATATCGGGTGTTGGAAAATATCTGAAAGAGCAAAACCCCAACATCAAGGTGATTGGTGTGGATACGGAAGGCTCAATATACAAACATGAGTTTTACAAAACCAAAGGACCTATTCATTCCTATTTGATTGAGGGCATTGGCGAAGACTTTATTCCGGATACGGTTGATTTTTCGGTGATAGATGAGGTGATAAGCGTTAGCGATAAGGATGCCTTTAATACAGCCAGAAACTTGGTTTTAAAGGATGCAATATTTGCTGGTTCTTCATCAGGAGCTGCAGTTAAGGGGGCCTTACAAGTCGCTGCCCAATTGCCAAAGGATGCTGTTGTAGTCGTCTTATTACCCGATTCGGGAAAAAGCTATTTAAGTAGCCTCTACAACGATGAGTGGATGCAAGAGAAAGGTTTATTTGAACCGAATTCTTCATCGATTAACCAATACGCACAAACGGATTGGATGCAGTTCTAA
>NZ_JBFFKR010000161.1:0-7973 GCF_041555295.1 Ancylomarina sp.
AAGAAAACCGAGTTATTATTATCGACCCTCACATTAACAAACTGACCTGGCAGAATCTCCGGTAAAGGCTCGTTAGCCTTGATGTCGAGCACAAAATGCTCACAATTGAGTTCTTCGTACTTAACAAGTTCAAAGTCCTGAATTAGTTTCTTCATACTTTTTTAAGGGTATAAAATGGAAGCATAGAGCTTTAGAGGCATCAAATGCTGTTTAATAGTAAATCGAGTTCAAAGATAAGTGAAATATTAGCTTACACAAAGGGAAATTAGCTCTCTAAAAGACTTTAAAATGATTCAAAACAAGCGGATCTTAATCGCAGACAAAAAAGAAGCCTTAGAAGGGAATCTAAGGCTTTAAGGCGTTTTATAGGGTGACTCATTGAAAATCTGTTTAAGCAGGATTGTATTCTTTAAAGGTTTTATCGCTATAGAATACGACAACCTTTTCAATCTTTTTGCCCGATAAAAAAGCGGACATATCCAGATCTGGCATCTGATCGGCCTTATTTTGAGTGACTTCAGGGCTTTCCTTTTTTAGTTTAGGCGGCTGACTGCTCTGATAGGGGGCAGGATCTTCCTCTTTTATCACCTCCTGAAATAAGGAAGGTGAATCTTGGTTTTTAGTCATCTCACCACTGCCAGATATCAACCAATCCCCATTAATATTAGGAAAAGAGCGCATAATCTTCTGTATAAAGTCCAGACTAGGGTTATTGCGGCCAGATAAGATATGAGACATGCTAGAGCGCTGTACACCAATAATATCGGCGAATTTAGAAGCACTAAGCCCTTCACTGTTGAGTAATTGAATGATTCTATCTTTCATACTTAAGCTATTATAAATCAAAGAAGAGCAGAATATTCTTCTTTATCGTTTTGTTACAATTGTTAATTCTCGTTTCAGTACAAATGTAATTTAAAATTTACAAAAATCAAAATAAGTAATTTACATTTCACAACGCATCTAATACACAAAAGTAACTTTTTTTACTGGATGTATTTATTACAAATGTTACCAATTCTTGATCCTAAAATTGCACTTACAGTGAAAGATGTTTAGTATAGAGAACATTCAAGGTATAGATACCGTTTCCCTTAATAATGTTTACATATGCGTATGTAAACAAGTCAGAGAAATCAGGGTGAATAGGCTCTATGAATCTATGGGCTAAATAATTCATTAACTAGTCACTTAGACTATGAATATATAGAGGATTATAAACTCTGTAAACAGATATTACAGCTGTATCTAACTTTATTGAAGTAAATTACACAAATATAGTCTTAATATGCTGACAGTGAGATGTTATGTCGGATGCTTATTGTGGTAATTAATATGTATTACAGATATATGTTACCAATGTGAAATTTAAATTAAAGTATTACTTTATATAAAGCTTTTAAAATACTGGCTGTATGATAATATTATTAACTAAAGACTCGGCTGTGGAATGCTCACTGTTGTGTTCCATAAGTAAACAGTTGCACCGATTTCTTTTTGATAACAAATTGCAATTATTCACAAATGTGTTGATTCCTGAGTGTATCTCCAGATAACTTCTGTAAACTAACAATAATACTATCTGTTCCTCGTTGTTCACATATGTATTGCCGCTATTTTTTAAATTTCTTTTTTTTTATTTCGATTTGTAAACTCTATAATTCACAAATAACTCCCCTACCCAATTTAAAAACCTTTGACAATTGTAAATTTCATGCCCCACAGGACAGTAATAATTAAATATGTGAATCTCAGAAGGCTTATTCTGGTCTAAAAACTCACAAGACACACACAAGATCAATAGGTTAGACAATGGAAGTGTCGATAATACACCCCCTTTAATCACTCTCATCTACATATAATCGACCTGAAATTGTTTTATTGGGACTAATTTCCACTTAATTGCCAAAAAGGAATATCATTTGTCTGGATTAATGATCCATCATCAATCCAGATAGAAAATAATATTGAAATAAAAACATCTACCCTTGCTCAGGGAAATAATAAAAAAAGATTAGGCTTTAATTTTATAGAATTCTTGATTGGCTAAAAAAAACTTCTTGTCAGGAATTTGTAGGGTTTGTAATGAAATAATCACGGACCAATGTACTGTTCCGTTTAAATATGAAAATCTCAAGAAGTTAAATTGACTCAAAAAGTAGGCTTGAGTCTATATTGCCAAGTACTTATAAGCTTTTTCTTAAGGTCACTATCCTTAAACAACCAGACTAAAACTCGTATTTTCTAGCCTTATTTTGAATTTTGAGTGAATTTCGTCTACAAAAGGCCTATAAAAATAAACTGATGCAAATACGAAAGGTATTTTTCGCATCTACACCAGTTTTCATACTTCGAAGAATTTCAAATCTCAAGAACAGCTTCCATTACTCATCTCTAATGGCATCAATCGGTTTAATACCAACGGCTCGTTTGGCAGGAATGATTCCAGCTAATATGCCAGACAGAATTAAAATACCGAGAGCCATAATTGCTAATTTAAAATCGACCTCGGGATGTGTGAACATAGGTTGTTCACCTCCACTTTTCTCAATAGCCAAACTAAGCATCTCCAATAAGGCTACTCCAACGACCAAACCGATCCAGCCAGCTAGTCCGGTTAACACAACAGATTCTGTTATCACTGAGCTGATGATCATAGATGGAGATGCGCCAATGGCTCTTTGAATACCAATTTCTTTGGTTCGCTTTTTCACAATAAAAAGCATGATATTACTCACCCCAATAATACCAGCCATAAGGGTACCAATTCCCACAATCCAGATCAAACCAGAAATTCCCATAAAGAGTTGATTGATCTTTATAAATTCCTTTTCAACATTGTGAGAACCAATGGCTCTTTCATCATCGGGATGAATTTTATGACGTCGTTTTAAAAGAGCTTTAACCTTATCCTCGACATAACTAGCCGTGTAATTATCTTTCGATGTAATTGAATAATGGCCTACTCGAGTGCCATAATTATAGGTTTTTTGAAGTGTTGTGAATGGAATAAAAACACATTGATCCTGCCACTCGCCCCAGCCTTGTGAGTGCATGGAATGAAATACGCCAATGACCTGAAAGAAAATGCCATTGATTTTGATATACTCACCAACTGCATCATCATCTTCAAAAAGCACCTCATTCACACGTTTGCCTATCACAGCTACTTTTCTGTTTTTCAAAAGATCGATATCATTCAAAAAACGACCATCATACATATTCACCGGATCAATTTTATTCACATCTGGTACATCACCCAGAATACTAAAGGCACCAGTTTTAAGACCTCTCACAACATTATTGTTAGCATTACCACCTCTGGCTTCAATCCTAGGTGCTAGAAGCTTGATTTCGGGCACATTATCCAAAATCGCCTTGGTATCATCATTATTGAAATGATAGCGTCTGCCCTGCTTAAATCCCTTATAGGCCTTACTGGTTGGTTGTGCCCAGATAAAAACAGAATTGGTGGCGAAATCTCCCATCCCATAATAAACACCATTCTCAAGCCCTTTTCCTGAGCCCAGCATGATGATGAGCATGAAAATCCCCCAAAAAACACCAAAGGCTGTCAGGAAAGTTCTCAACTTATTGCTTTTGAGTGCCATATAAACTTCAGTCCATCTATCTTTATCAAACATTGTGATTGTATTTATGAGTATTGGGTTTATCTTTCTTTAAATCATACTATTCATCTGCCAAGGCTTCAATTGGTAGAATCGAAGCCGCTTTTCTTGCTGGAAAAAAGCCAGCTATTGCTCCTGATACGACCAATAAAATTGTTGCACTAATGGCCACCCGAAGATCCACCGAAGGATTCATGAAAAATTCAATCTGGGTATGCGGAGCCAATACCTCCAGGAGTATGACTCCCATTGCCAAACCAACATATCCAGCAACGGAAGTGATTAATATGGATTCGGTCAAGACCAATGAAATGATAGAAAGAGGTGTCGCCCCCAATGCTTTACGAATACCAATCTCGCGGGTACGTTCTCTAACGACAATAATCATGATATTACTGACTCCCACAATCCCGGCAATAATAGTTCCTATGCCGATAATCCAAACGAACAAGCGTATACCGGCAAATAAGGCCATGGTTCGCTGATAATTCTCCATATTATTATTGATAAACATGGCACGCTTATCTTTCGGATCAAATTTATGGCGAGCAGCAAAGGTGTTAATTAAATACTTTTCCATCTGCTTTAACTCTTCAATATCATGGGTTTGAGTTGTAAAAGACATATTGGAAATTCTGTTGGATCCATCAAAAACACGTTGGGCTGTGGAAATAGGAATGTACACGCGCTGAAGATCTCTTTCGGAGTGGTCGGTAAAAGTTCCAATGACCTGAAAAGGAATATTATTGATCTTGATATATTTCCCGACAGGTTCTTCTTTTTTAAACAAGGCATCTTCCACAACGGTAGAAATAGCAACCACTTTTCTATATTGCTTGACATCAATTTCATTGAGAAATCGACCTTTCAAACTGGTTGTGTTTTCTAGTGTTTCTGTATCGGGATGAACGGCCACAATGGAATAATTGACAAACTCTGTTTTATAGGTTATTAAATTATTTCCTCGAATGGTAAAACGAGAACTAATCTTATCGACATCCAAGCCTGATTGTTTAGTTCGGGAATAATCCTCGTTTGTAAATTGAATACGTCTACCAGGTTGCATGCCAGAGAAGGCCATGCTGGTTTGTCCACTATAAAGCCAAAGACTATTTTCAGCATCAGCCTTAAATTGATTCACCACCCCATTTTGAAGTCCATTTCCAGAACCTAGTAAAATAATGAGCATAAAAATTCCCCACGATACACTGAAGCCAGTCAGTATGGTGCGAAGTTTATTTTTACGGATAGTTTCGTAAATTTCTTGCCATTTATCAAGATCGAACATGGGCTATATATTGGTTCAAATTATTCATACAACTATGAATAGTGCCCGAATGGTGGTTTTAATAGCTAAGGTAGTGGTTTTCTGTCCTCAAGGTAAGAAAAGTTTGGCCATGAGCAAAATAAAAAAAAGTCACCCAAAGGTGACTTTTAACGTTTTTTTGCAGATTAAATAATGCCTTACAAATCTAGATTTAGTTTCACCCCAGCTCGAATCCATCGACCGGGCTGCGTAATATTTCCCATATCGTAATAATCATGATTTAATAAATTACTTGCTTCGAGATAGACGGTATATGTTGGTTTTTGCCAGTAAAGTTTTGTATCGACCAACCAGAATGGGCGATATGATCGTTCTTCGAATTGACTTAAATCTTTTTTATTATACCAGGTATAAGTCCCATTTCTATCTTGCCAAGCCACCTGCCATGAAGCACCTAATGATTTGTAAATCTTATGATTCAAGGATATATTCAATTTATGCTTTAACTGATCGAGTACGTAACGAGATATAAATTCACTAGATGATTTATCCACTTCCAAATACGCATATTTGATAGCAATATTCTTAATAAAGAAATCATCCGAAATTAAATACTGCATGTTAAAATTCGAAGAAAACTCGATTCCCCAAGTATCTAACTCTGTTATATTTTGAGCCTGCCATTTATCTTCAGAATTGGTTTTAACCCAATCAATCATATTTCGCCCTTCTCTCTTGAAAATTCCAGCGTGAGCCTTAATCCAACCTTTATTGAATTTGACACCTGTTTCATATGTCGTTGCTTCTTCAGGATCTAAATCTGTATTTCCAATATTTGTTGGTCCAACATAATACAAATCGGTGAAGGTTGGCATTCTCAATGCCTTATTCACAGAAGCATATAACTTACTATCCTCAGTAAGTTGGTAACTCACATCTAGACCTGGATAGAAACTGAAACCTCTTTTTAAGTCTGAATTCCAATTGGCCAGAACTCCAGCAGTAAAAGTGAATTTGTCAATAAAAACATTGTGCTCTAAAAAGTAACTCAAATTTGTTCGGGTATGGTTTTTCGTAAAGAAAGCTCCTGATTCACCTGGCACTTTCATTGGTTCTTCCATCAGTTCCCCCAATACATTACTCCAAACATTTTCCGATCTAAACTCAATACCTGCTGCTGTTTTACCAAGGCTCGATGAAAAAGCAAAATTCATGCTAGTTCCATAAACATCAGTCAAATGATAGTTGTGATTTGTATACCATGAAGCAGGATTGTCACGAAAAAGCTCGAATCTATCCTGACTACGTCTCCAATAAATATTTGGTGTCATCTTTACTTTCCCATTTGTCGTTAAACGCAAGCTGGCAAAGGATGTCTTGTTTTCTTCGAATTGATTTGGGAATGATGCGGTGTAGAATGAATTCGCACCATAGGCTTTTTCGTTATAACCTAACTGTAGATCTAATAATCCTACTTCAGTTGAAAGTTGTCCTTGATAAAAGGAATTTGAATTTCTGAAGTCTGTGTTCTCAATATAGCCATCGCTTGACTTATGAGCTAAAGCTACATATGATTTTAATTTTCCAGTGATAATCGTCGCATTGGTTGATCCTGAGTAAAAGCCATTTTCACCAGTTGAAATATTCGCCTTCAAATTGTTCTTATTTCCTGTACCTGTGATAAAATTGATGGCACCACTAAAAGCATTTGGACCATAAACTCGAGCACCAGGTCCTTGTAACACCTCAACTCTTTCAATACTTTCAATATCCACCGTAAGGTTTAGACTCAAATGTCCAGTTTGAGGATCTGTAATATTCACGCCATTAAGTAAAATCATAGTTTGATCAAAACTACCACCTCTAATACTTACATCGGCCTGTACCCCATGATTACCTCTTTGGCGTACATCAACATTCAAAACATACTCTAGCAAATCTTGTAAACTTTGAACAGGAGCCGACTCAATTGCTTCTTTGTCCATTATTGTTACAACTCTTGCCATTTGGGAATATGTCACGGAGGCTCGTTGGGCACTGACGACGACTTCATCTAGCTTTCTATTGTTATTAACTAGCACAGTATCAGCCTGTGCAAAAGAGTTTTGAGGTGTTGCAACTAATAAGTAAGCTACAAGTAAAGATGAGATAACACACTCTTTTTTAATACTATTAAAAATTGAGTATGATTGTCTTGTCCACTTCCTGAAATAGGACAATTCTGAATTTATAATTAATTTTTTCATCGAATTCTTTTTCAAAATAATTTAATACATTGATTTTCAACACGCAGTTCTTATCGAGTCTAAATAAGAATCGCAGTACCGAGCAAATATAGATAATATCTGCTAACTAAAAGATGAACTCTTGTTTGTATTTTAGATAAAATCACGACTAAAACTCAACTAATAGAACTAAAGAACAACCTATTAAACATGAAAGAATCAAACGAACGTTTCAATCGGATTTATAGTGAGCAGTCACCTGAAAACATTCCTTGGAATGCATTAAGCCTACCTATTGCAATCAAAGAGCTCATTACAAATAAGATAGTTGAAGCTTGCAAGGCTATTGATATAGGTTGTGGATTTGGAAATTACAGTCGGGAATTAGCTAAGGTGGGATTTGAAATGACAGGAGTGGATTTTTCTAATGTTGCCATAGAAAAAGCTAAAAAGCTTGCAAACAAAGACAATTTATCGATAGAATTCTTGGTTGCTGATTTTACACAAAAACTCAATATAAACCTATCTGAATTCAATTTTGCTTTTGATTACGGTCTATTACATCATATTTTTCCACAAGACAGAAAAATGTATGCTAGGAATGTAGCTAAGCTACTTAATGAGAATGCTTTTTATCTTTCGATCGCCTTTAACGAAGAAGATGATTATTTTGAAGGCAAAGGGAAATACCGTTAAACACCAACAGGACCGGTGCTTTATTTCTCAAATTAAAGATGAAATGCAGAAACCGTTCTCTTCCTTATTCCATATTCTGGATCTGAAAGATATTACCATCCCAGTAAAGAATGGTAATTACAGAGCTTATTATGCATTTATGCAAAAAAAATAAAA
>NZ_JBFFKR010000162.1:0-7946 GCF_041555295.1 Ancylomarina sp.
AAAACACATAAAAGCCCAATTCACAGATGATTATATTTTTTTTATTCAATATTATTAGTTAACTTTTCTTTAGAATTAGATTAAAATCTAGTTCATTGGGTTAGTAATTATTAACTCCTTTCTTGTTCGGATGTTAATAACGGTTAGTGGTTACAAAGCGATGAAGTTTCTTCATCGCTTTGGTACTTTATGACAGTCAAGGTCTTTTTTAGCAAGAAATAATTAATTTTAGAGCAAAATAATTCTGATAATTTAATCTATGCGCAGACTTCTGTCTTATTTAAAATTCTTGCTTTTTCCATTTTCATTTATCTATGCAAGCATTCTATCTCTACGAAACTTAATGTTCGACTGGGGCTGTTTAAAGTCAACATCATTCGACTTGCCAATTATTTCGGTGGGAAATATTTCGGTAGGAGGCACGGGAAAAACGCCTCATACTGAATACTTAATTCAGCTTTTACAAGATAAATACAATTTAGCAAGCTTAAGTAGAGGTTATAAGCGTCAATC
This sequence comes from Ancylomarina sp., assembly GCF_041555295.1. Lineage (NCBI taxonomy): Bacteria > Pseudomonadati > Bacteroidota > Bacteroidia > Marinilabiliales > Marinifilaceae > Ancylomarina > Ancylomarina sp. Next base: position 514 of record NZ_JBFFKR010000162.1, read on the forward strand.
AAAAGGTTTTGTTTTAGCTGATGAAAGCTCGAACTCATATGATTTGGGTGATGAACCCATGCAAATGAATAGAAAATTCCCTAGCCTAAATGTGGCCGTAGATTCAGATAGAGTGAATGGTGTTCAAGAATTAATCGCTTCAGAAAAGGGACTCAAACTAGATTGCATCTTACTTGACGATGCTTATCAGCACAGGTATATAAAACCAGGTTTATCTATTCTTTTGATTGATTACAATCGTCCAATTGCCAACGATTTTGTGATGCCAATGGGACGCTTAAGAGAAAGAGCCGCAGGTAAGAAAAGAGCAGATATTATCATCATAAGTAAATGCCCCGTAGATTTAAGCGATTCAGAAGCTGAAAAACTAAAAAAGAGCATAAATCCCCTACCTCATCAAGAATTGTACTTCACGTGCCTTGACTATGCTCCTTCTGAGCCCGTATTTAATACATCTAATGAGCTAGCTAGCTTGAATGATACAGATAAAGAATCTTTAGGAATTTTATTGGTCACTGGTATTGCAAACCCTGCCCCTTTAAGAAAATACCTAAAGTCATTTTGTGATGAATTCAACGAAATTCAATTCCCTGATCATTATACCTTCAAGGACAAAGATCTTGAGAAAATTGAGACCTCATTCATCAACTTAAAATCTACAAACAAAATCATTCTCACAACAGAAAAAGATGCTGTCCGTTTTCTTGATATGAAGATCGAATCAAAAGTATTGAAAGATAATATGGCTTATATTCCTCTACAAATCAAATTCAAAAATCAAACTAAAGTTCAATTTGATAAACACATTCTTGATTTTGTAGAATATTTTAAACAAAGTCACTGAGCTAATCTGCATCAACAAAAGTGTGCTTTATATAAAAATGAGCGTACTCAAACTTTGAATTAATAAAATAAATCAAAACTCTTTCTTAGCTTTGTCGCAATTAATCAAAATTCAGACAAGTTATTGGGCTATAATGTCATACAAAACCAAGTATCACATGGATAATTTTATCACCGAGTCGAAGAAGTAAAACAAGTAAACATGTACGAAAAATTAAAGCAAAGTATTGAAGCTGCTTGGGAAGACAGAATTCTTCTTAAAAACGCTGATGTTCAACGAAATATTAACGAAGTTATCGAACTTCTTGACAAAGGTATCCTTAGAACTGCTGAGCCAATTGAAAACGGATGGCAGGTTAACGAGTGGGTGAAGAAAGCTGTAATTCTTTATTTCCCTATTCGTAAAATGGAAACTATTGAAGTGGGGCCTTTCGAGTTTCACGATAAAATGGCCCTTAAAACAAATTATGCTGAACTAGGTGTTCGTGTCGTGCCTCAAGCTGTTGCGCGTTACGGAGCTTTCATTGCTCGTGACGTTGTGATGATGCCTTCGTATGTAAACATTGGTGCTTATGTCGATCAAGGAACAATGGTTGATACATGGGCAACAGTTGGCTCATGTGCTCAAATTGGTAAGCATGTCCACCTAAGTGGTGGTGTTGGTATTGGTGGTGTTTTAGAGCCAATTCAGGCTGCTCCAGTGATTATCGAGGACAATTGTTTCATTGGATCGCGATGTATTGTTGTTGAAGGTGTGCACCTTGAGAAAGAAGTTGTATTGGGGGCAAATGTTGTTTTAACCAAATCAACTAAAATAATTGATGTTACTGGTGAAGAACCTGTAGAGTATGATGGTTTTATTCCTGCTCGTTCGGTTGTGATTCCTGGTACAAGAACTAAGAAATTCCCAGCTGGTGAATATCAAGTTCCTTGTGCATTGATCATCGGTAAGCGTAAAGCATCAACAGATCTTAAAACATCTCTAAACGACGCTCTACGTGAGTACAACGTTGCGGTATAACTAATAGAAATACCTAAAATATTTAAAGTTCAAAGGCCTAAAGTTATTGGGCTTTAACTTTAGTCACTTATAAGTACTTAAAACTTTATTATGCATAACGATATAAAAAAGGCTTTAGAGGTTCTTAAAAATGGTGGAACCATCCTTTATCCTACAGATACGATTTGGGGAATTGGCTGTGATGCAACCAATGAAGAAGCTGTTAAGCGTGTGTATGAGATTAAGAAACGCGAGGATTCAAAGTCCATGTTGGTGCTTATGGAGAATCCCAGTCGCTTAAACTCATATGTTGATGACGTTCCTGAAATTGCTATAGATTTGATTGATGTCACGGATAAACCCATGACTATCATTTACTCGAATGCTAAAAATTTGGCTAAAAATCTAATTAATTCCGATGGTAGCATTGGAATTCGAATTACTGAAGAGGAATTTACCCAACAGTTAATTCAACGTTTTCGTAAGCCAATTGTATCTACATCGGCAAATATCAGCGGTGATGCTCCTGCTCAGAACTTCTCTGAAATTAGTCAGGATATTATCGATGCCGTTGATTATGTCGTTGAATATCGCCAAGATGATATGACAAAAGCTAAAGCTTCTAGTATTATAAAAATTGGGGCCGATTGGGGGGTTCAAGTTATTCGAGAATAACCCGAAGGATAATCCATTAAAAATAAACAAGCCCTTAACTTTATTGTGTTAAGGGCTTGTTCTATTTCCGAATAGAACTTAATCCATTTTAATCAGTTTAATTTGCTGCTTTTTCAAAGAAACATTTAGATCTCCAGTCATCAATCTAGGCTCACCATCAACATGATAAGTCCGTGAATTTGATTTAATAAGCAATTCACTGGCTCTAATATAAGTCATATATTTGGAATTCTTAAACTTACCAGTAAACATTTTATAGACAACAATGGGTGCTAAAATTAATGGGTACTTCTTCATCAATACCACTTCGAGCAAACCATCATCATATTTAGCTTCGGGGGCAATAATGGCATTGTTACCAAACTGTCTGGTGTTAGCCAAATAGACACCCCAAAAATCACCTGTTACCTTAACTTGTCCGAGGTATAACTCTACAGCAATTGGCTTGTATAAAAATAAGCCTTTAATTGTGCAATAAATATACTTTTTAAGCCCACGAAACTTGCTCCCATCGAATAGTGAGGCGACATAACTATCGAAACCCAAACCTGCTACGTTTATCGAATAATCATCGTTAATCTCGGTTATATCTACTTTACGAATTTCTCCCCTTAGAATCTTTGAAATCAGGTTTTCAACATCATTTGTAAAACCAAGTTCTCTGGCAAAACCATTTCCTGATCCGTTAGGTAAAACGGCTAGTATGATATCTTTTTTTGCAACTAAATGCTTAAGTGTGCAATTCACACTACCATCACCACCACAAATTACAACCACTTTATAATTATCAACTTTTTCAGCCCATAGTTCATTAGAATCTTCAAGGTTTTGAGTCAAAACATAGTCGATATTATGACCACTACTCTTTATTTGTTTGATAATAGTATCAGGCTTTTGTGACCCAGAATTCGGGTTGATTACAAAAAGGATATCACTAGCTTCGATCTGCATTGGGGATTTTTTCTATTATTTGTAATTCTCTATCATTAAATACTTCAAGAAAGAGCTTTAATAATTAACTATCAAGCCCCAAAAATAAAAACATTTGGAATAAAATTTAGGACAATCAGTTACATCAAGAAAAAAAGATATTAGTTTCTGATACGAATTTCTCTTTGTCCGACATAAATATTTCGATCGGATGTTCTATACTTTGCAACAACATTTACAACTGTATCCAGAACCTGACCTTTAGAAAAGTAAAAATCAACCTGCCCCGATCCTTTTTCAGCGGATATCACGTTCGCATTAATTGGAATGTATTTATTTTGAACCAAGGGTGTAATATAAAACTCAACATTCTTAGAGTAGTTATTCAAAAACATTTTCAAATTGACACAATCAGAACGGACAAACTGTTGACATTCAATTGAGGGAAAATTTTTTCTCAAACTACCATTACGTTTGTATTCTATTAGTCCAATACCAGGTTCTCCCCTTTTATAAGGTGTTTCAGCCCAAAGCTTGCCATTGGGATAAAATTTCTTTTGAATACCATCCTTCTTATCATTCACATAGGGTGTCAAGGAATAGACCTGACCATTTTTATGGTATTTCTTTGCTATTCCATTTAATTCATCACCAACATAATAAACCTCATCACTTAACTCTCCAGAATCATAATAAACGCGAGCCACTCCTTCTCTAATTCCATTCTTATAAAAGGTTTCAGATCTCAGTTTGTTTTTATCATTATACTTTTTTACCCAACCGTCTAACACTTCTCCATCATTATTAGTCACAACAGTTTCACTTGTTTTCTTAGATTCACAAGCAAATAATAATAAAATTGAGAGTATAAAGAGTAGTTGTTTCATTTTTAACAAGTCGGTTATTCCATAAAAATAAATAAAGCTGGTGAATAATAAAATTTATAACAGAATAATGACTTATCAATAATGGAAATAGGCTTATTCCTAATTGATATGGGCGTATAAACCCAAAAGATTTTTTAAATAAATGATTTACAAGGAATCAACCCAATTTTTTACGCTTGATGAGATAAGCTTGTAAAACATCTTTAAAGGGTTTACGTATATCAGCTTCAACAAAATCGATAGCAAATTGAGAACAAAGGAGTTTCATCTCATCATAAAATGCAGTTTGCTTTTGGGAAAAAGCTTCTCTGACCTCTGAAGGATTCAATTTTAAAGTTTCGCCCGTTTCCATATCAATAAACTTTGAAGGACGATTGGCAAAATTAAATTGATTTTCCAGATCATGATCCGTCACAGCGAATAACACAACTTCATGCTTATTGTAACGCAAATGCTGCAAGGCTTCCAATATTTCCTGAGGACTATCATCTCCCATTAAATCAGAAAAAATGACGATTAATGAACGCTTATGTATAGCCTCCGCTAAATGATGCAGATTTTCAGAAAATTTCGTATTTCTATTTAAATTAAGATCTTCTTTATTGTAGATTTTCAATAACTCAGCATACAATCGATGAGCATGCGTTAAGGATAATTTTGCTGGTGTCAGGAGTTCTATTTTATCTGAAAAAGTCGTTAAGCCAACAGCATCACGTTGATTGCGTAAGAGATGAATCAAAGCTGCCGAACAAAGCACTGAGAATGCCATTTTAGAGACCTTCTTGTCCTGATAAGGGAAAAGCATGGAAGATGACGTATCTATCACCAAATGCGCTCTTAGGTTGGTTTCCTCTTCGAATTGCTTGACAAAAAGCTTATCACTTCTAGCGTATAGTTTCCAATCGACATGCTTGGTTGATTCTCCTTTATTATACAATCGATGCTCAGCAAACTCAACAGAAAAACCATGGTAAGGGCTACGATGCAAGCCAAGAAGAAAACCCTCAACTATTTGCTTAGCCATGAGCTCTAAATTATCGAAAGCTTCAAATTCTATTAAATCAGATAGTTGTTTCATAGTAATGCATGCAAAATAGAGATAAACAAAACAGTTATTTGTCAGGTAGACTCTTCAAATTTGACAAAAAAAAGGCATAGAATTAAATTCTATGCCTTAAATATGATAACAATGTTTACTATCTACTATAGTAAAGCATTCATTTTTTCAGCTATAGCTGTTTTTGGAACAGCACCTACTTGCTTGTCAACAACCTCACCATTTTTTAAGAAAATAATGGTAGGAATGTTACGAATACCAAATTTAGCAGCAGTTGCTGGACTTGAGTCAACATCAACTTTAGTTACTACAAATTTGCCTTCGAAATCCTGAGCTAATTCATCTACGATTGGTCCAACCATTCTACACGGTCCACACCACTCAGCCCAAAAATCAACCAATACTGGCATATCAGACTTTAAAACAATCTCCTCGAAATTAGTATCATCTACTTTAATAGTCATGGTTTTTTTTTATTTTTTGGTTTATATGCGCTAGATATTTTCGAAAGAAACATTCATATCTAGCTATCTAAGAATGTTAATTTTTAATGACGCAATTTAGTTAATTTTGAATTCAATTTCAGAATTATTTTTAAAATATTCTATCAAATCAGTAGAAAGTTTTATTTTACAGGTTCTTGAGAACATTTTCAATCTCATTTTTCCCTCATCAACAATCACAAAATTAACTAACAAATTACCTTTATTATCTTCATGTGTCAAACAATTTTCCATCTCGTTTACAATCTCCTGAGTTAGGCTCATAACAGGAATTGTAAGAGTTATACGCTTTACCTTTTGTTCCAAAACTTCGGAAAGTAAGCCAATAGATTTTATTTTATATTCTAATTCAGGAGAATCTTTAGGCCATGTTCGTTGTTGAACACGTCCATTTATATAAACAGATAGCCCTTCCACAAAATAGTTATTAAACTCCACAAAGTCTTTCCCAAAGAAAGGCAATTCGTATGAGTCCGTAAAATCTTCAATGTTAACAATTGCAAAAGGGTTTCCAGTACGCGTTATTCCTCTACGAATCGCCGTTACCATACCTGCAATATTAATTTCCTTATCCTTAAACTGAAGCATATCAGTAGAAAGTTGAGATAATGAGGCATTACAAAATGAATCAATCTCCAAACGGTAATCATCAAGTGGATGCGCTGAAAGGTAAATTCCAATCAGAGCCTTTTCCTTATTCAGGCGTTCAAGTTTATTCCATTCGCCCGAGCTTGGCACTTTGGGTGGCGTTACAACATAATCTTCTACCCCACCAAAAAGTGTTTGCTGAGCCATGGCTTTTTCGGCCTGCAACTTATTGCCATATTTAGACAAAAGCTCAATAAAAGGCGTTTCGAACTCATCGCATGCAAAATACTGGCTTCGATTCAGGTCAAAACTATCGAAACCTCCAGACATAGCTAGATTTTCAAGCGTTCGTTTATTAACGGTTCTCAAGCATACTCGCTCTACAAAGTCAAAAACATCCTTGAATTCGCCATTCTCTCTTTCCCTAATAATATCCTCAACTGCAGCTTCACCAACACCTTTAACAGCGGCCATTCCAAAACGCACAGCCCCCTCCTTGTTTACAGTAAATCGGAGGTAAGATTCATTGACATCAGGCCCAAGCACAGGTAAACGCATACGCTTACACTCATCCATGAAAATGGTTACCTTTTCAATATCGGAAAGGTTACGGCTTAAAACTGCTGCCATGAATTCCGCAGGATGATGCGCTTTTAAATAGCCTGTCTGATAGGCTATATAGGCATAACATACCGAGTGAGACTTATTAAAAGCATACTGAGCAAAAGCCTCCCAGTCTAGCCAAATTTTATCGATCAGATCCTCAGCTTTTTCAATTTTTCGTGTGACTTCTTTATCATCGGCAACCTTCATCTTAAAGGTTTTCCCTTTACCTTTCACTTCTTTTTCAAAGCCTTCCATAAATTCCTCATTGGCCAAACAGCCTTCGATAAATTTAACTTTCAGCTTATCCATTTCAGCAATTTTCTTCTTACCCATTGCCTTACGCA
>NZ_JBFFKR010000163.1:0-7915 GCF_041555295.1 Ancylomarina sp.
TCCTTACGACTTGGAAGAGTATAAGAAAACCAAAGGTCTGTTTTTAGATTTTGAAAAGAATACACCTGGCTATAAGGCAAATTCATACAAGGAATTCGAGAGTCAGATTGAAACCTATCTGAATAACTCGCAAGAACACGCCGATTGGCGAAAGACGATACGTGATATGTATCACACGCATCAGGATGGTGAAAGCTGTCGACGCGTTTATCAACTGATCAAAGAATTGAATCAATAATATGAAGCCCGAGGGTTTTATTAAAAATCGAATATGCAAGCAATAATTCTAGCTGCTGGTCTTGGGAAAAGATTGGGGAATTTGACTCAAAACAACACCAAATGTATGGTTGAAATCCATGGCAAAACGCTTATCGAGCGTTCCTTGGATAATCTATCCGAATCTGGAATCAGCAGAGTGATTTTGGTTATTGGTTATGAGGGGCAAAAAGTGATCGATTTGTTGGGAAACAGCTATGCCAATATGGAATTGATATATGTTGAAAACCCAATTTATAATAAAACCAATAATATTTATTCGCTCTATTTGGCTAAAGATTATCTGACCGATAGAGATACGATTCTACTGGAAAGTGACTTGATTTACGATGCCGAGATTTTAACCAAACTGATTGCTGCTGATGCGCCAAATTTGGCCGTTGTAGCCAAGTACGAATCGTGGATGGATGGAACCGTTGTTACGCTCGATGAGAATAACAACATCTTAAACTTTATTCCCAAAACACATTTCGATTATCAGCAACTGCATAATTATTATAAGACAGTTAATATTTATAAATTATCTAAGAATTTTTCAACTTCACACTATGTGCCATTTCTCGAGGCTTATTGTAAAGCTTTAGGGCATAACGAGTATTACGAGCAAGTCTTACGTGTGATCACTCTTTTGGAAAATTCCGATTTAAAAGCCTATAAAATCGATACCGAAAAATGGTACGAGATTGATGATATACAGGATTACAATAATGCCGAAACCGTTTTTGCACCAGCATCAGAGAAACTAAAAATGATTCAAGCACGTTATGGCGGTTATTGGCGTTTCCCTTACTTGAAAGATTTTTGTTATTTAGTAAATCCTTACTTTCCGGGTATAAAGATGGAGAATGAGATTAAGGCTTATTTTCATGCCTTAATGAGCGAATACCCATCTGGCTTGAATGTTCAAAATCTCCTGGCAGCTCGTATGTTCGATTGCCCGCAAGAACAAATCGTAGTTGGTAATGGAGCAGCTGAGTTAATCAATGCTTTGAGTTATGTTCTAAAAGGAAAAGTAGGCATTATAAACCCTAGTTTTAACGAATATGCCGAACGATTCGAAGCTTTAGGCCTTGAGACCTTTATTCCGGAAAATGAGAACTTTTCTTATTCACTTTCTGAATTAAAAGCATTTTCCCAATCCGTAGAGCAGCTTCTATTAATTAATCCTGATAACCCAAGCGGGCATTTTATCCCGGTTAATGAAGTTCTTGAATTAGCTCAATTCTTAGCCGATGCTAATAAAAAGCTCATATTGGATGAATCCTTTATCGATTTCTCAACCGAGGGGCCAGAGAATAGTCTAATCAATTCTGATGTGTTGGCTAAATTCCCGAACCTGATTATTATCAAGAGTATTAGTAAGAGTTACGGCGTACCAGGTTTCAGATTGGGCGTGTTAACTTGTTCTGATTTGGACTTGATTAAAGAGGTGAAAAGTAAAATATCGATCTGGAATGTGAATTCTTTTGGTGAATTTTTCATGCAGATTTTTGAGAAGTACAGAAAAGACTATTATAAAGCTTGTGATACTATATCTTCCGAAAGAGATCGTTTTTATGCCTGTTTAAACGAGATTGAATTCTTGAGGGTGATTCCTTCACAAGCGAACTATTTCCTTTGTGAGATTATTGATGGCAAGACTTCTACAGAATTAACAGAACGACTTTTAATCGAACACGATCTATTCATAAAAGATCTTAACGGGAAAAAGGGGTTCGAAAATAAAGAATACATTCGCATCGCAGTTAGAGACAGGCAGGACAATGACTTCATTGTTGATGTATTAAAAAACATAGTATGGTAATTGGCATTTGTGGAGGTGGAAATATTGCGCACAGTTTAATTGGTTTGTTGGGAGCAGATACCTCGAATGAGGTTCGTTTGTTGACTAGAAAACCCAGTGAATGGCAAAAACAAGTTCGTGTTATAAATTGTGAAGGAAGCGATCTCTTAGGTGAGATAAGCCTGGTCTCTGATGATGCCTCTCAAATTATACCCGAATGTGAATTGATTATTTTAGCTCTTCCTTCTCAGGCAAGAGAGAGTCTAATAAAACAAATTGCTCCTTTCGTTTCTGAAGGCACTTGGATTGGATCTTTCCCGGGAATGGGAAATTTTGAACTGATTTGCCATAAACACCTGCCTTTAAAAGAAAAAAACATTCGAGTGTTTGCTAGCCAAAGAGTCCCTTGTATCGCAAGAGTATCCGAATATGGGAAAGAAGTTGTGATGACTTCGAAAAAGGATAGCATGGCAGTGGTAACTCTCAATCCAGCATATGCTGAAGAGATATCGAACTTGCTATCTTCTTTATTAGATATGCAGATTCTACCTTTGAATAACTTTTTAGAGGTAACGCTTTCTACATCGAACCCCATATTGCATCCAGCTCGTATGTATGCCTTGTTTAAGGATATGAAAGCTGATGAGGTTTGGGATAAGAACCCTACTTTTTATGAATCATGGAATTTAGAATCTTCCGAAATCCTAATCAAAATGGATGAAGAGGTTCACAATCTATTGGAGAAAATTCCATTCGACCTGAGTGGTATTAAACCCTTATTGGAACATTACGATTCAACCAACGCTAAGGAATTAACAAAGAAGTTGACTAGTATTCAAGCGTTCAAGGGGCTTTTATCTCCCATGAAAAAGATTGATGAGGGTTTTGTTATTGATTTGGAGTCTCGATACTTCATTGAAGATATAAGTTATGGGCTGATTTTGATAAAAGATATTGCACACCTATTTTCTATAAATACGCCGACTATTGATCAAGTCATTTATTGGGCTCAGGAACTTTTGAATAAGGACTACCTGCTTGATGGGAAATTGGAAGGGGCAGATTGTGAAGAACTTTTATTACATCTTTCTTTTTCGATAAGCAGTCCCGAGGAATTTCTTAATTTTTATCAGCAATCATGAGAAAAAAGAAGCTACTGTTTATCGACTACATCCACTCAAGTGTTCGAGACCTGATGGTCTATTACGATAGGAATCTTCGTGACGAATTTGATCATAAAATCGACATTGAGATATATAAAAAGCCTTATAAGAAGAACCGCTCTTCAATTCTCGGGATTCTAGCTCGTAAGTGGTATTTATTAAAAAAAATACGAAAGCCTGATTTGGTTGTAGGCGATACTTATACGCATGCTATTTTCAAAGCGGGAAAGAAAAGTATGTATATTTTTCATGGAGCTTTAACCAAACAACATCCTGCCAAGAATCACAATGCCCTTACCGAAAGAGGAGGGGATCTTCGTAAAATGGATTATGTGGTGGGTTTCTCAAAACGTGATCAGGATAATTATATGCTTGATCAAGATGGAAAACCCAATGGGAATTTTGAATTGCTTCCTCTGGGACTTCCGCGAAATGATCAATTGTTTTCAGAAGATTATAAGAAAAAAAGTCGGGCTTACTATGATGAAAAATATGGACTGGAAGGAAAGCGAATTGTGCTTTATGCTCCTACATTCCGTAACTATTCCGAAGAGATCAAACTGCCATTTTCAGCTTCTGATTTTGACATATTAAACGAATTCTTTGAAAAGAATAATTGGGTAATGATTTATCGCCCTCATTATATTGAAAGTATTATCCCTAAAGAATACCTGAAATCAAAGGATAATATTTTAATTTTGGATTCAATAAAAGAGGAGGATAGTCAGAAATTGCTTGCTGCTACTGATGTTTTGATGACTGATTACAGCTCTATTTATGTAGATTACCTAATTCTCGATCGACCAATTTGTTTTTTGCCTTTTGATTTAGAACTTTACGATCGAGAAAAAGGGCTTGTCATTGATTTTAAGGATGAGGCCTGTATTCCAGGGCCAATTATTGGTAATGCAGATGAATTATTGACTTTATTTAATGAAGTTAATGCATCAAAAGATCAGTTTGCAGATAGAAGAGCTCTTTCGAAGAATTACTATTTTGAATTCTTTGATGACAAGAGCAGTAAGCGAGTTTGGGATGCTATTCTTTACGATATTCTCGAATTGAAAAGAGAATAGTCTAAAGTAGAGTTGATATATTTACAGAATTGTTAAAACATATTATAGAATGAGAAGAGTTATTACTTTCGGAACATACGATCTATTTCATATTGGACATTTGCGCATTCTTGAGCGCTCTAAACAGAATGGCGATTACCTAATTGTTGGTATCTCAACAGATGCATTAAACTATTCTAAGAAGCAGAAGAATCCTATTTATAGCCAAGAGGATAGAATGGATATTATTAAGGCACTTAAGGTTGTTGATGAGGTTTTTTATGAAGAATCACTTGAGCTAAAAGGCGAGTACATCAAAAAATATAAGGCCGATGTTTTAGTTATGGGTGACGATTGGGCTGGTCGTTTCGATATGTTTAAAGAACTTTGCGAAGTCGTTTACTTACCACGCACCCCATCTGTATCTACAACAGAAATTATCGAGATTATTAAAAGATAACTTATCGCTTGATGAGTTTCATTGTGAATTCATTAAAATCTTTCGAGATACGGAAGCCTAGTGTTAAAGCGATATAGATAAGGCTTACGATTGCTCCTCGAACTATGATATCTATAATATAAGAATCTTGTTTGGGGAGTAAATAGGCAATATAGTAGGATATAATGGCACTGACAACAACTAGGACATAGCGATAGTTGAAGGGTTGAAATTTATATCGCTTTAGTAAGAAAAGGTATTTCATCAGGTTAAAACACAAGCTAGCTGCAAATGATGCTGCAGCAGCCCCAATAATTCCCCAAAGAGGAATCATAATCGCATTGCTTATCACAATAATGATGGCATAGACTCCCAGAAAAAGCGATTGCTTTCGATAAGCGGGTGAATTTTGAATGACCACGCCACTGATTCCAGATAGCATTAGCACCACATTGGACAAGCCGATAAAGAATACCACATACTTTCCTTCAATATATTCAGGTGTGACTATCTGAAGGACATTATCAATGTTTACCCACAAACCTACAAAAAGAAGACAGGCTAACATGAACTGGTGTAAGCCACTTTGTGCGTAAGTTTTAGATATGGTTTCAAGATCTTTCTTTTTCCAGGCCTCAGCAATTATTGTGCTTGAGATTTTATTTAATGTGCGGGATGGCATAGAGATTAATATGCCAAAATTCGCCATAACCGCAAATATTCCTGTGGCGCCTAGACTTAGCATGCCTGCAAGCATCAATTTGTCAATTTGGGAAGCAATCTTATCTCCAAAATTATTTAGAAGCCCATATAGAGATGTGTTAATCATGATCTTTTTCAGATCAGGTTTAATAAAGTTCAGCTGAGGTTTAAATGAAACTTGATTACGCTTGATGAGAAGACCAAATAATAAAACTGCAGGCAGACAATAGGCAGAAACATAGATGAATATGAGTTGTGAGAAGTTGATGTAATCTTCCCCTAATAAGATCAAAGATGCTAAGACGATTAGCTTAAAAACAATATCCCTGAAAAAAGTTCCTGAAACGGCATCGTAAAGAACCCGATTATATGCATCGAATAAGTTAAAAAAGAGGCTAAAGAAAACGAGCGGAATCAGGTAGATCAGATAATTGAGATTAAGAGCATCATCCCCATTGAAATAATTGGCTGCAAAGGGTTGAAAGGCTAAATAAGCCAGTAGGGAAATTATAAAACCGACTATCCCAACACAAAAAAGAAGAAACATGAAACCGTTGTGTTGGTTTTTCTCATTTCTGAAATAAGGGAAAAGTCTGGAAATGACAGCACCGAAACCTAAGCCTGAAAATTGTGCTGCCATCATGGTGGTTGCAATCAGCCACGATAATAAGCCAACTTCTTCAGTGGAAAGAATGCGAGGGTATAAATAAGCGATATTAAAAAGTCCTATTATGGCTCCTGCATATGAAAATATTGACCCAATAATGGTTTGTTTTCGGATAATACCCAAGCTGTTTTTTTTAAGTGTGAAGTCTGATTAATCAAAAGTAATAAAACTAAAGGAAAGTACGCGCTAGTCAACATCTCATATATTATGAAATAGAGTAATCTATGTTTACTTAGCTTTCAGTACACTTAGATCCATTAGTAAGTGAAAATAGTGAATAAATTACTCTGAATCTAAAGGTCTATTTCTGATTAAAAATTGTATTTTCGCATGTTGCCATAAATTTACATTCATAATAAAATTACTCGCATGGCTCAAAGAAATAAAGCTTCTAAACGTCGTTTGAAAACTTCATATTTTAGCTCGATAATTAGTATTTCACTGGTCCTATTTATGTTGGGGCTTATGGGTTTGCTGGTTTTGAATGCTAAGCAGTTATCTAATTACGTGAAAGAGAATATAGGTATTTCAGTTGTATTAAAAGATAATGTAAAAGAGGTTGAGATTCGTCGTTTACAGAAAATTCTCGATGCCAGTTCCTTCGTGAAATCAACCAAGTTTATTGATAAGGAAACTGCAGCTAAGGATTTACAGAAAGATTTGGGCGAAGATTTTATTTCATTTTTAGGTTATAATCCATTATTGGCAACCATCGATGTAAAGTTATATGCTGATTATGCCAATCCAGAGAGTATTGCTAAAATAGAGAAAAACTTATCAAAGTATGATGCAATTCAAGAGATTTATTATCAAAAATCCCTTGTGCATCTGGTTAATGAGAATGTGAAAAAGATTAGTTTAATACTGCTTGCATTCAGTGGATTACTCTTTTTGATATCGGTGACACTAATTAATAATACGATTCGTTTATCTATCTATTCACACCGAATGCTGATTAAAACCATGCAATTGGTTGGAGCGACCAGAGGCTTTATTCGTCGACCATTTATTGGGAGAAGTTTTTGGCACGGCATTTTGGGAGCCATCATTGCAAACTTACTTTTAAGTGGTGTGATTTATTTATCTCAAAGAGAATTACGAGAGATAATTACATTCGAAAATGTAGAAATGTTGGGTTTATTATTTATTCTAATCACTCTGATTGGTATTGTGATAACTTGGATTTCAACCTTTTTGGCAGTGAATAAATTTTTAAGAATTGATACAAGACATTTGTATTAGAAGCCTAACGAGATACGTTTAAACAGGATTAAACTCTTTTTTATATATGAACAAGGACGATAAAAAACTTGAATTTGCTTTGGCAAAAGAGAACTACAAGCTTCTGCTTATTGGTTTCGCTATAATTATTATTGGTTTTATGCTGATGATTGGTGGGGGTTCAGAGGATCCAACCGTTTTTGATGAAGACATTTTTAGTTTTCGTAGAATTACTCTAGCACCTATGGTTGTTCTTTTTGGATTTGCATTCGAAATTTACGCTATCATGAAGCGACCAAAAGAAAAGTAGATCTTTTAGAAGCTAAAGGTTTTTGAAAATGACCGTATCCATTTGTTTGGTTGCGGTTTCATTTTGTATAAGGCAGTATGGGTATTAAACAGAAATGAGATAAGAATTACACTGATACTAGAATACATACAAATAACCGACAGCTTTGGCTGATCGAGTTCTGTATTAAAAAAAAAAGAAATGGATTGGATAGAAGCCCTTATATTGGGATTGGTGCAAGGATTAACAGAATTTTTACCAGTAAGTTCTAGTGGTCATCTGGAAATAGGGAAAGCTCTTTTGGGCGTAAATGCTGAAGA
>NZ_JBFFKR010000164.1:0-7902 GCF_041555295.1 Ancylomarina sp.
GAGATCTATCGGTAGCCTACAAAATATAGCAAGACCATTAGTAAATATGAAAAAAGACGACATAGAACCCAGCGAAACCCATATTGTTCCCATACTACCCATGCCTATTCGGCTTCAAGAATATGGTGTTGGTATTTTCAGTGCTGCTTTAACCAAATCAGCCTTAAAAAAAGCCTTAAAGAAAAAAGAAATAACAGTTAATGACCAAATTGCTACAACGGCTACTATTATAAAAGGTGGTGAATGCATAAACTTATACATACCGGAAGAAATCAGTCCGAAAAGGAAATTAATTTTCCCTCTTCATGTCTTATTTGAAGACGATCACTTGGCCGTGATTCATAAACCTGCTGGTATTTTGGTAAGCGGTAATAGTTTTAAAACCATTGCCAATGCCTTGCCTCAAAATATCAAAAAAAGTCAGCTTCCTGATGCTACCAAACCACAGCCAGTTCATCGTTTAGATTATGCAACCACAGGTGTTTTATTGGTTGGGAAAACAAGTAGTAGCATTCGGGCTCTGAATAAATTATTTGAAAACAAAGAGGTTGATAAAAGCTACTATGCCATTACTATTGGTGAAATGGACGGTGCAGGAAAAATCACTTCTGAAATTGATGGTAAGAAATCACATTCGAATTATAAAGTAAGCAAATCTGTTATATCAGAAAGATTCGGTAAACTCAACCTAGTGCAATTAGAGCCTGAAACTGGAAGAAGGCATCAGTTACGTATACATCTGTCGAGTATTGGGAATCCAATACTGGGAGATAAAGAATATGGAATCGAAAATTTAATTTTAAACGGTAAAGGCTTGTATTTGCATGCCTATTCTTTAAAATTTACTCATCCCTTCACAAATGAAGAAATCCATATAAAAGATGAATTACCTGAAAGGTTTAAAAAAATATTTGATTAAATACAAACGATATCATACATCCGTTCTGTTTTAGCATTTGACAATTTATTAAAGCTCTCCTATCTTAAATTTGGTATATTTAAAATAAAAGCTCAAAATGTATCCCTACCACAACAAAATAAAACAACGAATAAAAAATAACGAATTGCAAGGCTATGAGTATGTCGATAAATACAAATCAATAAGTCCTTGTTTGCTACTGCACTTTATTACAGAGCCCAAAATTAGGCCAATTAGGGAACATCGTTTTAAAGAATACGAAGAGATCATTAATAAGCTTGCAAAATAATAAAACGACAGATGAACTTTGAAGCAATCCTATCAACATTCCCTGGCAAAGAAGCCGCTGTTCTCATTGCTAAAGAAATAGCCAATGAGCCTAAAAACATGGATAAACTTTGGAAATTTGCTACAAGTGCACATGAAAAATCGTGGCGAGCAACTTGGTTAATGGATAAGGTTTACGATGAAGCACCTGAACTTGTTCGCACCTACATTCCACAAATGATTCAACTTATTCCAAATCTGGAATGCCAAAGCAAGCAGAGACAATTCCTGAAACTAATTTCTGCAGAACCACTACCCAAAACCATATCGGGTGATTTTATTAATTCTTGTTTCGATCTACTAATATCGAACTCCACTCCAGTTGCCGTGCGGGTTTACGCCATGCAAATTCTATTCAATTTCTCACAACAAGAACCTGATATTAAGAATGAGTTAGCGCTCGTTATCGAAGAATTTATGACTGATGGATCAGCTGGTTTCAAGTGTAGAGGCAAGAGAATACTAAAAAAACTACAAGCCTAATATAAATATTTAGCCAATTCAGCCTTAAGCTGAAAGAATGTTATTGGCTTTGATATGAGTTTTAAATCAGTTGAAATCAGAAACATCGCTGGAGTTGAAGTAATATTGTAGGCTTTAGCAAACTCCCCTTTCAATCCGGCCTTATCACAAGCATTAACCCAAGTATAATCGGCATCTTCAACGAAATTCGCCCAAGACTTAATATTATTATCTATAGAGATAGCGACAACTTCCATACCTTTTTTATGATAGGTTTTATATATATCCTGAATTTTATCCAATAAGTCAACAGAACCTTCGCAATGAGCAGACCAAGCAACCAATAAGGTAATATCACTATTCACCTTTGAAAATGATTCCAGGTTCATATCCATGCAGTTTTGAAGAATAAAGTCAGGAGCATTTGCTCCAATAGAAAAAATCTTATCCCTTTCTATTCGAGTTCTCATACTCTTATTTGCCAGTACATATTCGCATGAATTAGCCAACTTGTATGTTTTAACCACCGTAGCATATAGGTTTGGAGAACTCGCTTCAGGATATATCTGCATTAAAAAGTTGACCAGGCATTCCTGGGCATATTTATTCACTTCTGATAGCCAGAAGATTTGTTGGATCATAAGCTCTATCTCTTTAGAGTCATTGCGCTTAAGAAGTTCTTGAATTTCCTCGGTATTAAAAAAACGTTCTAATTTATTATAAAAACAGGGTGAGCCTACCATGAGCGTATCTGCGAAATCGAAATGCTGAAAATACTGATTGACAAAAAAACGACTCTTATTTTTCTCATTCAAATCAGGCATTTTATCGGCATAATTCAATGCTAATTGTAAAGACCAGTCGTCAGTTCTTTTAGACCACAAATCCTTTACAAGCCCCTTATACTCCTTTTGTATTTCTTTATGAGTGCTTAAAATATCCTTGGTTTCAAGGGCACTATCTATTGCTTTCTGATATTCATCACCTATGCGTCTCGCTTCCTTATTGTAATATTTAAATTCTGAAATATAGTATTGCAATTGATTGTTCTTATTTCCAGATTCGAAAATAAGCTCAGTCTCTGGAAAGTGACCTCTTATCTCAAAAGACAAATGCGGCATCTCCATTCTGAAATCGACCAGATGTCCATCCTTATCAGATAAACGATATACTCCAGGCTTACCTTCCCAATTAAAAAGCAAAACGCCAAAAGCCTTTACTCGAGAACTATCAATCGTGACAATCCCCATATCACCGCCCTTAAGCAAATAAAATTGCTCAGAGACATGGTCGTTTGCTTTAACTGACAAGCTCATTTGCTCTTGCGAATGACTCGAAAAACTTATAAATAGAAAAATAATTAACAGATATCTCATAAAATGGTAATAAATGTGATCAGGTTACGATGTGAACTAAAAGACAGATTGATTCAGCAATCAAACTGTTTGGCTTCTTCCCAAATCACATCCATTTCTTCCAAACTCATTTCTTTTAAACTTCGGCCTACACCCATCGTTTGTCTTTCCAAATAATTGAAACGTTTTGTAAATTTCTGATTGGTTCTTTCCAGTGCATTCTCTGGGTTTACCCCATATAAGCGGGCCGTGTTAATCAATGAAAAGAATAAGTCTCCAAATTCTTGTTCTATTTTATCCTGATTACCTGCTTTAATTTCAACTTCAAGCTCCGAAATCTCTTCCTTTACCTTATCCCAAACCTGCTCCTTCTCTTCCCAATCGAAACCAACACCTCTCACCTTATCCTGAATACGATTAGCTTTTACCATTGCAGGTAATGATTGTGGCACACCTTCAAGAACGGTTCCTTTTCCACCTTTTTCTTTCAGTTTCAGTTGCTCCCAATTCTCTTCCACTTCTCGTGCATCGGCAACCACCACATCAGAAAAAATATGAGGATGACGATAAATCAACTTCTCGCTGATTCCTTTACATACATCAGCAATATCAAAATCATTGGTTTCAGAACCAATTTTTGCATAAAAAACAATGTGAAGTAGCAAGTCGCCTAGCTCCTTCTTTATCTCCTCTTTATCATCCTTTAATATAGCATCGGCTAACTCATAAGTTTCCTCAATAGTTAGTGTGCGTAGGGTTTCAAGCGTTTGTTTTTTATCCCATGGACATTTCAAACGTAATTCGTCCATAATATTTAGTAGCTCTTCAAAAGCTTTCAAATTCTCATTCATTTCTCCAAGTTTTAATAAGAGTATAACTCCAATATTTATCGCTCAAGGCTCCACGCCTCAGGCTTTGCAGCAAACCATTGTTTTACCTGCGTCCAATTTCCTCTAAAAAAAGCTGAATCTCTATATTTATTCAAAGCATTTTCTGACTGCCAGTGGCTGTGTGAGAAAAATAGGTTTTTATTATTGACATCCTGAAGAATCTCAAGAAAAGAGCAACCTTCAAAGGCTACAATTTCTTCTTTTTCTCCTGCTGTCAATCTTTTAAAATCAGCAATATGCTGGTTTTGAATTTCTAACTTAACAAATCTAACGATCATGAAATTTAACTCTTATATCCGAATTGGTGTCTATTTCCAATAATTTAGACAACTCACCTTTATTCATAGCTATCTCAAGCATTCCTGCAGAATTGAAAATAGCCAGAATATCACCCTCCGGCACATCATTATAGTGCGGACTTATTTTTGTAATCAAATGTTGGTTGCTCTGAACCAATATCTCAAAATCTCTCCCTTCTAATGTTGAATAAAAACGATCCTTCGAAATATTCACAATAGCATTACTATACGAATCAATATAAATCACCTTACCTATCATGGTATCCTTCTGAATAAGGGCTCGAATAGGTACCATATTATATAATGACTTTGCCTTTTTACCTAAATTAGATAATTTCCCATTATTGTAAAGATGAGCAGCTGCAAGTGCAAAAACAGATAATTCTGGAAAATTCAATAAATGATTTTCCTTATTGCCTACTTTCAAATGTCTGATTTCATCGGGTTGATCTCTAAAAATTAAATTGAACATCCCATTATCAGTCCCTATAAAATAATGTCCCTTATTGTGTACGACAACATAAGGCTGCTCAGAACTGGTTTCAGAATTTACAGTGATGATATGAATACTCCCTTCAGGATAATAATGATAAGCGTTTTTTACAATAAAAGCAGCTTGCGATATATTATATGATTCGATATCTCGGCTCAGATCTACTATTTGGGCACCTTCACATAGCGACAATAAACGCCCCTTTAGTGCTCCCAAATAATAATCACGACCATTCCAGTCGCTGCATATTGTAATAACTCCCATGAACTAAATGTTTTATTAGTGTTTGGTTTTCATTTCAAAATTAAAATGAGGTTATCTATCACTTCAAAATTATAGAAATCCTATAAATGCAAATTGATATATCCTGATTCAATCGAAAAAAATCACTAATTTGTAAGCTCAAAAGTAATAAATCTCGAACAATATTTATGATAGAAAGACATATATCTATAGGCTCAATTGACCCGCTCGATTTTTATGGAATAAACAACTCTAAACTTGATATTCTTAAGGAGCTATTCCCCAAACTTCAGATTGTAGGTAGAGGTAACGAACTTATTGTAAAAGGTGAAGAAAAAACTTTGAATTTATTTGAAACTAAAATTAATCTTATCCTTCTTCATTATAGTCAATACAACACACTCACAGATTCTAATCTAAAACGACTTGTTTTAGAAGACACCAAAGAAATTAAAGATCCTTCAGACCCTAAAAATTTTATTCTTTATGGAACTAATGGAAAACTCATTCGTTCACGCAAGAACAACCAAAGAGAGCTTGTCGAGAAAGTTGAAAAAAATGACATGACATTTGTAATCGGACCTGCGGGAACTGGCAAGACATATATTGCGGTCGCTTTGGCAGTTAAAGCCCTTAAAAATCATGAAGTCAAGCGCATCATTTTAAGTCGTCCAGCTGTGGAAGCAGGTGAAAATTTAGGTTTCCTTCCAGGTGACTTTAAAGAGAAGGTTGATCCCTACTTACAACCTATTTATGATGCTCTTCTGGACATGATCCCTGCTCGAAAGCTTTCCATGCAAATTGAGGAAGGTGTCATTCAGATCGCCCCATTAGCTTACATGCGTGGCCGAACACTTAATGATGCTTTTGTTATTTTAGACGAAGCACAAAACACTACAAAAAAACAACTTAAAATGTTCCTGACACGTATGGGAACAAGTGCGAAGTTCATCATCACTGGTGATATAACTCAAATTGATCTGCCAAAAAAACAACAATCAGGTTTGGTACAAGCTTTCCGTATTCTGAAGGACATTGAAGGTATTGCCATGGTTGAATTCGATAGTTCTGATATTGTTCGCCATCATCTAGTGAAAGAAATCGTGGGTGCCTACGAAATAGATGAAGAAAACAAAGCGAAAAAGAGGAAAAAAGAGGAATAAATCTTTTAAATTTGCAGACGGAGTAGAAATACTCCTCCTAAATTAAAGTATTACCATTTTATAAATAATAAATCTTTCTGTAAAGATGAACGAAGCAATTGTAAAAACAGATTTCACCTTTCCTAATCAAAAGAACTTATACGTAGGAAAAGTTCGTGACGTTTATAATATCAACGATGAATACCTGGCCATGGTCGTTTCTGATAGAATTTCAGCATTCGATGTGGTTCTACCTGCAGGAATCCCTTTCAAAGGACAAGTTTTAAATCAGATTGCTGCCAAATTTTTGGACGCAACCGCTGATATCGTACCTAACTGGAAAATTGCGACTCCAGATCCAATGGTAACAGTTGGTCACCTTGCAGAGCCATTCATGGTTGAAATGGTGATTCGTGGTTATTTAACCGGACATGCCTGGAGAGAATACAAATCAGGGAAACGCACTCTTTGTGGTATGCCAATGCCTGATGGAATGGTTGAAAATCAAAAATTTGAAAAACCAATCATTACCCCTACCACCAAAGCACTTGAAGGACACGACGAAGATATTTCGAGAGAAGAAATTCTTGCTCAAGGGATTGTTGGTAAAGAAGACTACGAGAAATTAGAAGCTTACACCCTTGCCCTTTTCCAAAGAGGAACTGAGATTGCAGCTGAGAAAAATTTAATCTTGGTTGATACTAAATATGAGTTTGGTAAAAAAGATGGTCAGATCTATTTAATTGATGAGATTCATACTCCAGATTCATCTCGTTATTTCTACGCTGAAGGCTATCAAGAAAGAATAGACAGAAACGAACCTCAAAAACAGTTGTCTAAGGAATTTGTTCGCGAGTGGTTGATGGAAAATGGTTTTCAAGGTAAAGATGGACAACAGATTCCTGAAATGAACGAAGATCGTATTAAGCTAATTTCTGAAAGATACATCGAACTTTATGAGCAAATTATTGGCGAAAAATTTGTGAAAGCTGATACTTCTAACATCAATTCAAGAATTGAAAATGGTATTGCAGCTTGTCTAAAGACTATGTAATATTTCAAGATTAAGTTATTATTTAAGGCTATTCTCTGTCAAAGAGAATAGCCTTATTGCTTTTGGCAATATTGTAATCAACACAAAATTATTTTTTATGTAAAAAAAACTTACCCCAGAATTGGTTTAAACAAAAACAAGCTTATATTTGTATCGACCAAATCAAAAACCGTTTAACTAACTAATACGACTATTTACATGAAAAATTTATGCATTAGTCAACAAGAATAACCTATGAATCGTCTTATTCCCCTACTGATCATCCTACTATTGGGTACAACTACCTTTGCGAACAACCCAAGTGTTTCCACAAACAAATTTGGAATTATAAATGGCATTATTAAAGACCTAAATTCTAATAAAGCCATTGAATATGCAACGGTTTCTGTTTTCAATAAGGAAAAATCGAAACTTATAGATGGAACCATTACCAACAAGGATGGTTTTTTTGAGATCAAAAAATTAAAGCCTGGTAATTATTATATTGAAGTATCCTTCATTGGTTACGAGAAAAAAATCGTACACGATATTGCCATTCGAAACTATCAGAGAGAAACAAAACTTGATATCATCAAGCTGAATCATTCAACCAAGGCTCTTCATGAAGTTGTTGTAAACTCAGATAATCATGCTATAGATTATCAAATCGACAAAAAAGTTATCCCTGTTAGTAATCAACTATCTGCTGCTGGTGGTACAGCTATTGATGTTTTAGAAA
>NZ_JBFFKR010000165.1:0-7851 GCF_041555295.1 Ancylomarina sp.
AAAGACATCAATACACATTTGGCCAATAGCTGTTTCATTTTCTTCGATGACTTCAGTGGGTGGCATAATCACATAAAATCCCATCACTTCGGTATAGAATTTTACGGCTTTATCTAAATCAGGTACTGTTATTCCAATGTGGGAGAATGTTTTTGGATAAACCTTCTCTTTTACTTCTTGTTTATTTTTCATACTCTTCGTATTAATTTGACCTTGACTACTTATTACCGAAAGTAATAATGTGGCTCCTATCAATAATGTTTTGATATTCATGATTTCTTAATATTTAATTCCTGACAAAGATAGGGTTTAAGATGCTGGTATCCTATAGGTTACATCCATTGCATATGGTTACATGAATGTGTATCATACTGTATTGGAGTTCGTTTTGGAGGAAAAATTATTTGTTTTTTATTGAATAAGAGGTGTATGTTGGTACTATTGAATACAAAACTAAAACGTTTCAAGGGGAGGTGTACTTAAAGTGGGGTGGTGGTGGTTTAATTTAACGCTTTTTTTTCTACTCTGGATACAACGAGTTAGTATTTATAAATGATCCATAACAGACTCATTATTCCACCAATGATAGAGAGAGCTGGAATAAAGAAAAGATGTCTGATCATCTTTTTGAAGGCCGACAAATAACAAATAAGTGGCATACCTATTGCTCCAATTATAAACAGTGCAGAGGGAAGAGCAACTTCCTGTTCTATGCTTAAGCTCTTAGCCGTAAAAGCAAAAGCAATATTTATAAAGGCAATGCCGAAAAACGAGATATGACCCAGACGCATCATTCTTCTTTGCCAGGAGCCATAACCTCCTAACCATTCTTCCTTGTGAAAAAAAAGACCTTGGACAGCACCCAGTATGCCACCTAGCAACATGCCAATCCATGCTGAGTATAAGTTTATTTCAGTCATAATATAAAGTTTATACTTGAGAATATGATTAAATCTCGACCTTCCTTCTCAACGTCACATAACATTCAATCATAAGAAGAAGCATGATTAAATCAATAAATCCAAAAAGAACCAAAAAGATGATGTGAGGTAAGTCACCTATCATAAAATAATAAAAAACGATAGAACAGTAGGCGAATTTGTACAACAAACCTATAAGAATCAAATCAATATTTTTTTGCAATTTTCCTCTATAGATGAGGATATAAGCGATTCCAATGATAAGCAAGTACGCACCTATCAAGCTAAGATACCCCACAAAGTCAGGTGCTTTATCTGGAATACCTATTAAATTAAAGGCAGATTTTGGAAGGAATGTAAAAACAAGTCCTAAAATAAGATCATAAATTGCTGCTACTAGAAATAAGCTCTTGTAATACGATATTCTGCTCATAACTTTAAGATTTAAACATTAATTGTTATTTATAAAGTTACGGAACTTGTGTTTTTTTTTCCTTATTTAAATACAATCCAGAGTAATTACAAATAATTGATTCATAGCATTTTTAATGCTGGTATTCAATCTGTTGTTAAAAGGTTTTGTCTAAAATGCTTTAACTTTATAGGACGTAGTCGTCTTACTTTTAATATTTTATTCGATGAAGAAAGAATATAAGGTTATATTAATTTCAATGAGTGGTGTTAGGGTGTTTAACGAAAAATTACTCAAGACTGGATTAACTCTACCAGGTTTTGTAGACCGAAGCCGTGTAATTGCAAGCTTACCCAGTTTGGGTTTATTAACCCTTGCAGCTCATACTCCAGAAAATTGGGAGGTTATATATCGCGAGTTGGATGCCTACTCAGATGATGATATTGTGGAAATATTGGGTGAAGAGCCAAATATCATAGCTTTCTCTGCTTTGACTTCAAGAATTAATGAAACCTATGAGCTAGCAGCACGGTTCAGGAAACAGGACATAACTGTCGTGATGGGAGGCTTACATGTTTCAGCATTGCCTGATGAGGCTAAAGCTCATGCCGATGCGGTTGTACAAGGCGAATGCGAAATGCTTTGGGAAGCACTGCTCAAGGATTATGAGACGAACACATTAAAAGCTTTGTATAGCTCATTTATAGAACCTGAAATGGCTTTTCATCTTGAGGATTCAAAGGTACCTGCTTACGATCTATTGGATATTAGCAAGTATAATAGATTAACTATCCAAACAACCAGGGGCTGTCCGCACGATTGTCATTTTTGTGCAGCATCAAGATGTATTAGTGATTATAAAAAGAAGCCTGTAAAATTGATCAAAAAGGAACTGGATAAGATCTTCGAGATATGGGACGATCCTTTTATAGAACTGGCTGATGACAATACCTTTGTCGATAAAGAATGGTCTAAGGATCTTCTCAGGCTTTTTGCTGATTATAAGATGAAATGGTTTACCGAAACGGATATTTCTATTGCTTACGATGATGAACTCTTAGAGTTATTGGCCAAATCAAACTGTATGCAAGTCCTTATTGGCTTGGAATCAGTCAATTTTGATAGTATCAAGGGCTTAGATGGAGGCTGGAAGTCTAAGCAATTTAAAAATTATTCGGAGGCTATCGATAAGATACAGTCTTATGGAATTACTGTTAACGGTTGCTTTGTATTAGGATTTGACTCTGATACGAAAGAAACCTTTAGAGAAACTGAAAAGTTTATAAAGGAAAGTAATTTGTCGGATGTGCAAATTACGATTTTAACAGCTTTCCCATGTACTGATTTATATAATCAACTGAAAAAAGAAGATAGATTACTTTCAGATTATTGGGATAAGTGCACTTTGTTTGATGTCACCTATAAACCTAAAAACTTTAGTGTTGAGGAATTAGAAGATGAATTTCAAAATCTAATGACTAAGGTTTACTCTGATGAGATGGTGAAGAGACGTAAGGAGATATTTAAACGAACCTTATTGAGTAGAAGAAAATTCATCACAGGTTGATCTATCAAAACCTTTATCACTTTTCCCATCAACCTTTATTTCTTTACTTTTTTAATCCCTTAATCACCACATTTCCTGTGCCATGGGGATTACATGGATATTGAAAAGTTTTTGCTGCCATTTTTGGATTATTAATTGTTTGGTAAAATTCATCAAGATACTTCAGACTTTGTTTGATATATTTTTCTTCAAGAAGGGGATTGTCGGTATAAATGGCATAGATTGCTTTCTTTAGTTTATTAAAAAGATCGAAAGTCGGCTGGAATTCTCTCATGTCTTCTATGCAGTAGCCTCTGTAACGCCTTTGCCTGACGGAATTCATTCGAAGTTCCTTGGCAGGCTTGGCATAAGGGGCATTCACCAGGCCTGCATGATCAAAATCATAGGGAATAGGAATAAGACCATTCTTACCCTTTATATGAATCAATTTGATGTTGTGCCGGTATTGAATGGACCAATCGGTATTGCCAATCAGGTATTGAAAAACGACCATGTTTAGAAATTCCTTTTTTATGTTTCTTTGCGGTCTGGTATTGGCCCGTTTGAAAAGCTGAGCTTGTAGTCGATCTGCCAAAAGATTTTGATCCTCCAGAAGGATGCCATATTGGTCTTCCGTCTTTTTTCCTTTTATAGAATCTTCAAAACAAAGCTCTACCAATCTGACTTGAAAGCTGTTTTTACTGATCAGTTGAAAAACTTTATAGATCAGGTATTCTCGTAGCACATATTTGTGGTCGATACAAGGCGTAACCAACTTGATTTTATCCTGGCCTGAAAATAGATCGTTTGATTGGATTTGTACAGAATCAAAATTAAGCAGAAGAGGGGGAATCTTGCAGTTTTCACGCTTACGTCGAAAATTGCCACGGGTTTTAATACGAATATTTAAGCTATCAGTTTCACCATTTGCCATGATATACTTCATGAGCAAGGGGTGGTAACGGGGCTCACCTCTGCGATCTTTAAAGAGTTCACGGATATCACCCCTGAGACAAATATTAAAGATCTCATCAGATTCGAATAGTGCATTTTGTATACAAGTCGTATCAATTAGTGTTTGCATATCGCTCTCCTGAGCAGAAAGAGGTATCTGCAAAATAAGTATCAGGAATAAGCCAATAGCGAACTTCATTTCATTTATTCTCTTAAGGTGTATTCATCTATCAATTCGAGTGTATCGGGATTCTTTACTCTTACTTTTATTTTATCTCCTTCCACATCAATAAGGACAATAGCATTTTGAGTTGAGAAGTTTCGTAGGTTCATCATCCATGGTGTCTTTTCCTGTGCATAGTATGGCGCACCGGCAGCACCATTATTTATCTGATAAAAAGTTCGTTTCAGATTCAGTTTCTCGTATGAGTAATTTTCAGGGTAGCGTGGCATCTCTTCATTAATGGTCAGCATATTATAATTATGCTCGTCACCAGTAAGTGCAGCTACTGTTTTGCTACTCTCATTCACAATAAGATCCAAAAGCTGATCTCTTCGCTGAATAATACCTTCAATATAGCTTTTCCCAGCTACCATTGCCCTGTAACGATTATCACCACTGTACCACATATCATCCTTTACATGACCGCCATTGGGAAAAAAGGGGGTGTGAATACTAATAAAGACATGATCAATGGTTTTATTCTTTTCAAGCTGTTTAAGCGTCTTTTTAAGCCATTTCAATTGATTGTCCATAATATAGGCATGCAAGTTTCCGCTGGCATAATGCAAACCCTGAGGGGCGTAAAAATAGTCGGAGTTTAAAACCACCATAGCCACATTGTCGTAGCTGTACCAATAAACGGATTCCTTATAGGATGGAAAGTCCATAATAGATGGGTTGGGATCGTAGATGGATCCATCCTCGCTTTGGGGACCATTCTCTGGTAACACAAAGTTATCTTGAAAGAGGGATTCTCCAGAATCATCTGCAAATGGGAAATGATCAATCATATAGCTATAATTGGCTACGGTATCATTAAAGAGATAGGAATAGGCCTCGTGATTCCCAAAGCCTGCATAAAAAGGCATATAATGCCAATAAGGTTCAACGGCATGCTTCCAATTGGCGTATTGAAGATTCATTCGCTCTCTGCTCACATCATAACCATCGATTAAATCACCTGTGAATTGTACAAATTTGGCCCCTTCAGCTTTAGCCAGAGATGCAATGCGTTTCATAATATAAGCATTGGTTCCAAAAATATTTCTTTCGCCACCGCCTTGACCCGCTCGCGAATCGCTACCGTAGGCAAAGGTAAATGCTTGACGCGAACCAGAGAGCGGAGCCGTCTCGAACTTAAAGTTGAAGTTAAATTTA
This sequence comes from Ancylomarina sp., assembly GCF_041555295.1. Lineage (NCBI taxonomy): Bacteria > Pseudomonadati > Bacteroidota > Bacteroidia > Marinilabiliales > Marinifilaceae > Ancylomarina > Ancylomarina sp. The sequence continues at coordinate 5,214 of NZ_JBFFKR010000165.1, forward strand.
CCGACTTTAAGACTATAAGGATAAGTTGTTTTTGCTTCCAGCTTATTAATTTTAATTTGGTGATTTAAACAGGCTCGTCTGTCTCTATATATTTTATCATTAATCTTAATGTAAGCCTTCACTTCTTTCGATGTTGTAAAAGAAATTACTAAATCTTCGTGTGTGAGTTTATTGATAAAAGGCCCTTCCACTAAGGTTGCTGCAGAAGTAAACATGCCATCCTTATGGCTAAAGGCGGCTTTCCCATCATAGAGTATGGTTCCTTCACTAGTGACTATTCGATACCCCAAAACACCTTGACCCGATTTCTCCCAGCCGATCATATCGTATCTGCCCGATAGCCTAGCTGCAATCGGAATGTTTGTTTTCCCATTGATGATAGGAGCACTTTCTCTGAAATAGACAGGCTGAGGATAGCTACCGTCCTTATAATTGATAAAACCGTAGAAAAGGGTTCCATTAAGTTTTGGATATTTAAAATCGAAATCCAATCCCTTCTGTGTGCCAGTTACATTCGAATATAAATCGCTAAAGCGGAACATGTCATTAGGAGGGATGGCATAGATTCTCTTGTTTTCCAATTGTAAGAAGATACCTTTCTCATTGCTACCTATATTAGAATAAACAGCTGGTATTTCTTGTGCTTTACCAGGAATAATCAAGAGGGAGAGACATAGACCGATTAATAGTTTTCTCATTACATCTTCGTTTTAGAGGTTACAATGTGTTGATTTCCATTAAAGATACAATAAGAGGAGGAGGCTTGCAGATTTTTTTAGATGAATTTACTGTTAATTCAAATAGTGGGTTTGTTGTATTAAAGGGTTTGGATACATTTTAAAGACTTAGGTTTAAGCAAAAATAAAGGAGCCATATAGGCTCCTTTATTTTTTATAATATAAACAGTTACTTATTCTGTAAGGCTAATGACTTTGCCAAAGAGTTTCGCATTTTCTGTTACTTTTTCTTCGTTACCATACACACAAATAGCATCTTGTGCCAGAATGTCTTCCACCATTTTTTTCATTTCTTTAATATCTGCTGGTGTAGTTGACAAAACAGCTGCACGCTCAGCTTTTAACTCTTCTGGTGTTGTTTTTTCGAAGTAATACTGAATGGCACGTTTCCCTCTTTGAGAGGCTGTCATTGGACCATCCATTCGCGAAATAGTACCAATAATATAACGAGTCATCTCTTTTGCATTGGCATCAAATTGCTCTAAATACTCCGGAGTCTTGTTATAATTTTCAATGGTTTCTGATAAATTAGGATCTCGGTAAGAAGCAAAATAAACATTACCACTGTTTGAGATTCCAGCAAAGCCACCGTAAGCACCACCAATAACACGTATTTGCTTTTGAAGCCAGTCAGTTGAAAGCACTTGGTTTAGAACTCTCATTTTACCATTGTATTCGTAACCTAGCTTTTTTAAGTCGTAACCTTTAACTACATATTGTACTTTTGAGGCCGTCTTTAAACCTTCGTTTTTCTTTTTGAAATCAAATTTCCAGTTGTTTAGGCTAACAGATCCTTCTTTTAAGCTTCCCGCTAAATTTTTCATTCCTGCGGTATAGGCTATAAAATCGTTCTCATCGCAGGTCACAGAACCAATCATGTTCTCTTTAGCAAAAAGTAAAGCGGCCGTTTTCTCAAGATTTGCTATAAGCTCGTCGCTTTTAGCATCGAAATTGTCTGATAAATCGGTAACAAAACGGTAGTAATCCAAACCACTGGTTTCCTCGCTGTAAGCTCCATATTTAGAGTAATATGAGCGAAGGCGAGTCATAGCATAACCTAAGCCATTATTCTTAATGTCAGAGTCTACTCTCGATTGGTGACGTGTAAGCAGTTCTTTCAAACGATCTTTATCGTTTAGCTTCGAATGATTAATCACTTCATTCGCTAATTCAAACATTTTTCCGGCCTTTTCAGCTGTAGCTTTGGTGTAGACTGCAAATTTAGGAATCATCTTATCATCCGAATGATCTTCAAGGAAAGTGGTTGTGTAAGTGTTGAAACCACCCGTTTGAATATTCAAGGCGTTATCCAATTCTCCATAAGTATAATTCTCTGTATTCAGTTTTCCTAAGAAGGAAGATAGTAGTTCTGCATAAGGAATTAGATCTTTAGGTAAGGTACGGATATCAAAATACAAATTACTGTATAGTATGTTGTTAGTAAAAGTATTGTGATGTAAGACTTCAATATCAGAAATATTTTTCTTATCGATCCCAAACCATTCAATATCACTATTGATATCTGACAATTCAAGCATTGGAATACTCGCTTTAGCTTCAGATGTATCCTCTCTTTTCTGGTAAGCAATCAATTCCTCAGTTTGAGCAATCAAGGCCTCTTTTTCATCATCACTTAAGCCATCCTTAAATGCTTTTAGCTCTGCCTTTGTTGCCTCAGCTAGTTTAGCCTGCAAACCCGGTTCTGGTTTTAAAACCATCAATAAAGCATGAGGGTTGTTTGCCAAATATTTGGTTATTGTTGTTTCCAGAATATTTGTTGTTAGTGCTTTTTTAGCTTCTTCCAATGGCTTGTTAAATTCCAATCCCAGAAATGGATCATTGGCAAATAACCAACCTTGATAGGACTGGAACAAGTACATCATCCCTTTTTGAGGTGTATT
>NZ_JBFFKR010000166.1:0-7768 GCF_041555295.1 Ancylomarina sp.
ACCCGGCCACACTTAAGCATGAGGCAAATAAGAAAGATATTTAAAAAGCAGCCTTGATCTTTTTTGCTTCGTTTTTTGGATCAAGCCAAAAAATGAAGTCGGGTTTGGGCGAAGCGCCAATTTATTTAGGACGCTATTGATGCTTGAGCTAAAATTGATCCAAAAGCCATTTTTCCATACAAGCTTCATCAGAGGGCTAAGTAATGCCATCCTTTTATCGATATTTAAAGACATCCCTTATGTGATACAGGTGTTTCATGTTGGAAACTTTATTTTCATAAAACTTAAGCTTAAATATGAATTTTATTAAATTTACAATACAAGTCACACTCATTTCTTTTTTTAATACCAGCATGTGATGTGTGAATAGTTTAATAAGCTTTGGTGTAAATAAACCATTTTCACTTATAAAACCATATTGTTTTAGCAACACTAAAAAAGCCATGATAAGAGATATCGAAAACATTGAATTGCAATTTTTAACCCCTAATGATTATCAGGAGTTAAAAAGTGCTATGATTGAGGCTTATTCCAATATGCCCAATTCCTATTGGGGAGAAAAACAGATTAAATCTCTAATAAAAAAATTCCCCGAAGGTCAGGTTGTCATTAAAGTAAACAATCAATTGGCAGGATGTGCACTCTCGATAATAGTAGAGTACGACAAGTTTGATGAACACCACACCTATAAGGAAATAACGGGGAATTATTCTTTCAATACCCATTCAGCCGAGGGTGATGTGCTTTATGGGATAGATGTCTTTATCAAATCAGAATTTCGTGGATTAAGACTCGGAAGAAGACTATATGATTACAGGAAGGAATTATGTGAGCGTTTGAATTTAAGAGGGATCGCTTTTGGGGGAAGAATACCAAACTATCATAAACATGCAGGCGAAATTTCTCCTAAGGAATACATCGAAAAGGTTAAAAGAAAAGAAATTAATGACCCCGTTCTAAACTTCCAGATTTCTAATGATTTTCACCCTTCAAAAATATTGAAAGGCTACCTTGAGGGAGATGAGGCATCAAATGAATTTGCCGTATTACTGGAATGGGATAATATTTTCTATCAAAAGAAAATTAAAAAAGCAGCAACTCAGAAAAAAAATGTTCGTTTAGGTTTAATCCAGTGGCAAATGCGTCCATACAAGAACCTTAAAGAATTAATGCAACAGGCAGAATATTTTATTGATTCGGTTTCGGCTTATCGATCTGATTTTGCCCTGTTTCCTGAGTTTTTCAACGCCCCATTAATGGCGGGAAACAATCACCTTCCCGAATCTGAGGCGATAAGAGAATTGGCAAAGCATACGGCAAATATTGTTCAGAAGTTTTCAGAATTAGCAATTGCTTACAACATCAATATCATTACGGGAAGTATGCCCGAAATGCGAAATGATCTCCTTTACAATGTTGGCTATGTGTGCAAAAGGGATGGGACTACTGAAAGATACGAAAAGCTTCATATAACACCCGATGAGGCCAAGATTTGGGGAATGCAGGGGGGCAGTCAAATTAAGACCTTTGATACCGATTGTGGCAAAATAGGGGTTCTGATTTGTTACGATTCCGAATTCCCGGAACTGAGTAGACTCTTAGCCGATGAGGGGATGGATATCTTAGTTGTGCCTTTCCTCACAGACACTCAGAATGGCTATTCGAGAGTGCGCCATTGTGCTCAGGCGAGAGCCATCGAAAATGAATGTTATGTTGCAATTGTGGGCAGTGTTGGGAATTTGCCGGCGGTTCATAATATGGATATACAATTTGCTCAATCGATGGTTTTCACCCCTTGTGATTTTTCTTTTCCCGCCAATGGCATTAAGGCTGAGGCGACCACAAATACCGAAATGATTTTAATAACTGATGTTGATATTGACTTATTAAGAGAGCTTAATCAATTTGGCAGCGTTAAAAACTTGCGCGACAGACGAAAAGATCTGTTTGAATTGCGGAAACGTTAAGTCATTAGCCCTGGTGATGTCTTATCTCTCCGGGGCAAACGACTTACGATTATAAAGAACAAGAATAGTATTATCACAGTTAATAGGTGCAATAAGACTCACCTGGTTATTTTAAGATTTAGCTGATATGGCAAGATTTATAAAAACAAAAAAAGATACAATAGGTTTATCACCCTATGCAATTCATTTTAGGGGTGATAAGAAAAGCGATTTCACCAGGTTAAGACTCATTAACTTTAATTCTGAGAAGTTAAATGAACTCGAAGTAGATCAAATCAGTGAAGTTCTTAATTATAGTAATTCAAAAACAACTTCCTGGTTTAATGTTGACGGTTTACACGATGAAAAAATCATGCAGGAAATAGCTTCGGGATTCAAATTGGATTCGCTTATCATACCCGATGTATTGAACACGCATGCCAGGTCTAAAATACATGAATATGATAATTGTATTTATATTTCCTTAAAAATGCTTCAATATCGTCAGTCTGATGACCAAATTTCATCTGAAAATTTTGTTCTCATCATTAAAGAAAATATCCTGTTATCGTTTCAAGAAAAAGTGGGCGATGTTTTCGAACCCATTAGAGAGCGATTAAGAAAAAGTAAAAAAAGAATTCGAAATTCGGGTTCCGATTATCTTGCTTTTGCCATTCTCGATATCATTATAGATAATTATATATACATCATAAGCTTAGTCGGTGAAAAAATTGAATCTCTTGATGATGAATTAATAAAGGATCCTTCGAATAAAACATTAGAAGAAATAAATAAATATAAGGGCGAAATTAATTTCCTCAGAAAATCAATCAAGCCCTGCAGAGAGATGGTTTTGAGTCTGGCGAAAATGGATTCTGAATTGTTGCATGAGAACCTATCTGTGCATTTAAAAGAACTTCAGGATAATATTAATCTTGCAAATGATTCTTTGGATAGCTATAGGGAAATCCTTTCAGATCAACTCAGTGTTTTTCATACCAGTGTTAGTAATACACTTAATGATATCTTAAAATTCTTAACTATTTTCTCGGTGATATTTATTCCATTAACATTTATCGCGGGTATTTATGGGACTAACTTCGACAATATCCCAGAACTTCATTACGAGTACGGCTATTTTATTATGTGGGGGGTAATTATTATCACAGCTATTTCTATGATCTTTTATTTTAAACAAAAAAAATGGTTTTAGGAATCATCTAAATTCTATACATTTATTAAGAAGCCTGGTAGTTGTTGCATAAGCATTGATTGATGCTACATTAATTTAATCTGATTCTCGGCCTGTTGTGAGCTGTTTAAGTACATTCCAAACCGAATAAGTGACCAATCGAATAATAATCGGAATTGTAATGGGAGTAAGGTAGATGCCCTTGCTAATTCGACAAATCTTGTAGGCAAAATGAAAAGAAATAAAGCCTATGTGTAAGGAGTTGTGAAGATTTATGAGTAAATTATAGTTTTATAATGTATTTAAAAATCAGAAAAATGGGATGCTATAATTCGATTGTTATTGATGCTCCTGCTGAGAAAGTATGGGATGTGTTGAGAAATTTTCATGAGTTATCATGGGCCAGAAATGTGGTAACTAAAGTTGAAATCGTAGGAGATAAACCCTTTTATGAAGTTGGCGCTAAGAGAATTATAAATGATAACTTTTATGAAACCTTGTTATCCTTTGATAATCATGCCAAAAAGTTTACTTACAGTATAGATGATGGTCCAGGGCCCGCTTCAAAGAATAATGTTATTGGATATGTAGGAGAGTTGACCGTCTTTCCTGTTACAGAGAATGATTCTTCATTTGTATTGTGGACGACAACATGGGAATTAGAAAAAGAAGAAGGTGTCGCTGAATTCCTTAATCCTTTATATGAAGCTCTTTTACAAGATTTAAAGACTTATATTATTTGAAGGAGGGAAATTGGCATTGTCCGTTATAAAACGAGTCAAGTGTTATAGACTGTAGAATATATTTAGACGCAGATTTTAATGATAAGATATGATATTTGAATAGGAGGAACGCTGGGTTCCTCCTTTTTTTTTGATACACTGATGAGGTGCATACCTATTCTTTTCACATTGACTTAATCACAAACGTTTTCGTTATAATAAATGTTGATTGTGTCTGATTATCTGGTGAAAATGGCTGGCTATTGGGAGACTATGAGGAACAAAAAGATTACTTTTAGCCTTCGATCAGTTATTGACGGGTCTATTTCGAAAGAAAAATATGGAAAGCATGCAAGTAGAAAAGAAAATAAGTTCTCCCGATGCGTTTTTATGGGAAACTCATGGTATTCATGTAGGTACAGGAAACGACCATGTGAAACATGGTATCGACGATATTGAAATAATCACTCAGGAAGCGATTAATAGAGGATATCCCAATATTACCTTCATTATTCATACGCCACGAATGACTCGTTTTCGTTACGACGCAGAAAAACGGACTGATATTAAATTTATTCGTGGCCATAATGCCTATCTAGACTACCCCAGTAAAATTGCTAATCTGAAAAACAAATTTGGTCATCTGATTAATATCAAATACGGAATAGAGTTGGAGTGGTTGGGACCTGATTTGGGTTTACTGTGGAATAGATCCAAAATTTTCCAGGCTCAGGATGCTGATTTTGTTATTGGATCTGTTCACTTCTCGCGTGAAGGAATAGCCTATGATGGATCGCTAGAGGAAGCACAACGATTAGTCGAAATTCGTGGTGGAGTCGAGCAATATTGGGGTGCTTATATCGAAGAAGTCATTGAAATGATTGATAGTTCCTGGGATATGATTCAAGTGATTGGGCATATTGATTTACCTAAGCTTTACGTTCCTATCCCTAAACCTTTATTAGAACTGGATACGTCTAAGCATTTTTTGGCTAGACGAATGCGTGTTTTATTAGAAATGCTTAGTGAATACAATTTAGCACTGGATATCAATCTGGCAGGAATTCGTAAGAAATGTGGCATATACCCGGATACATCTATTCTTACCAGAGCTAAAGAATTGAACATTCCTATAGCAATAGGAACGGACGCCCATTCATTAAAGGATTTGGGCAAGGATTATCAAGTGGGAATAGACTATGCTTTAGAAAATGGTTATAAGCATTATGTGAGTTTCTCAAAATGTATTCCCGAGAAGCATTCTCTGAGATTGAGTGAAGAGAAAACCGAGCAGTACCAGGTTTTGAATTTAGGGATTGAAATGTTGAATCGTAGATTCGAAAGTTCGAAGCAGCGAAGAATACCTAAGTTTTCTTTTGGCGGAGCTTTTTTAGCCTTAATGGACGATCATCAAAACTCAACTTCATTGGGAGAATATGAGGCTATTCGAATTAGAAAAGGAACCAAATCGATTACGATTAGTCACCAAAAACCCGATAAACCATTTGAACGTGTAAAGGGGCTCTTTTCTCATCATCAGGATAAACCAGGAGTCTTATCTATCTTATTCAATACCTTAGCATCTGAGGAGATTAATGTGGATACGGCCTACCTCAATTCCAATGATGATGGTACAGCTACAGCCTTCCTAACACTTTCGGGGAATGATGAGCAGATTCGTAATGCGGTTGAATTTGTAAAAGGCACATCAGGTGACACCTTTTTTGATATCTATTTTGGTGATCATCTTGAAGTACCTGATCTTAAAGATGGCGATAACTATTTGTTGGAGGTGGATGGTGTTGATCTCCCTATAGCGATCAGCTCACAAATGCTGGTGACAGTCCATAATAATGTGTCAGGAGTTTTACTTATATTGCTCTCGGCCATGGCTTCCCAGAATATCAATATTATAGATCTTCAACTAGGGCACCGCGGTAATAAGGGCTATGCAGCCTTGGGAGTAGATGGGAATCCAAGAGTTGTTCGTGAATTATTGTCCCAGTTAGGCGATCAGTTTCATGAAACAACACAATTACTTCTTAAATAATACATCTAATTCATTGGGAATTAAGAGTAAATTAGAAACACATGAAACGAGCCATTAGTAAAGTATTCCAAACAAAAGGAAATGACTAAGATGGCGATTTCCATGTGACAATGGCTTTAGCCCTCATGAGCTTTAGCTAATAATTAAAAAACAAATTATTGACACATGAAAGATATTGAAGAAAAAGTGATACACTCATTCTATAACGGGATGAATTGTGCCCAATCTATATTAACGGCCTATGCCGATCATTTAAAATTCGATCCGAGTTTTGCCCTATCTGTATCCAGCGGTTTCGGTGGAGGTATGGGAAAATTACAAAAGACCTGTGGTGCAGTTACCGGATCCTTCATGGCATTGGGTATCTATAATTCTCAAAAGCATTTCGAGAATATTGAAGCTCGTAATGCAACCAATGTGATGATTCAGAAGTTTACGGTCGATTTTGAGGCCATGCATGGTTCGCTTGATTGCAAAGCCCTTCTGGATTGTGATTTTACAACCATTGAGGGTGGAAATCAATTCAAAGATAAGGACCTAAAGCAAAATGTTTGTTCTAAATGCCTTGCCGATTCAGTTAAACTGATTGAGGGATTGATCGGAGATAAATAAATTGATATTCTAAATCAAAGCCAATCAATACATATAATATTGCCCAAACCTGATTATGGTTTGGGCTTTTTCATGCTCATATATTTCAAGCTAACAGTTTCCCCTCCTTATTTTAATGAGGGTGGTGCTACATTTAGGTCATTGAGCTTCAGCAGATTGAGCCTGTCGAAATGCGAAATGCGAAAGATAGTCAATGTGTTTTCAATTTTTAGTTGCGCAACTTTTTTTAATGAGCCACAGATTACACAAATTAATTTCATTGATCTTGCAAGCTCGGTATTCACAGATTAAAAAAGGAAAGATATTTAACCACTGATTATCACTAATTAAAAGGGAGCTTGTCAGTTCTCAGTTGCGATAAACTGAGTTTACTGAAAATGTTTGTTTGAAATCAGCCTGCCAGAGTTTTAAACTCTGGCAGGCTTTGGTCTTTACAAACCAGATTCTTTCTATTTAACCAATACTTGCAGTTTTATCTGATATTTCAACTTAGTGGAAACTATTTTAAATTTATTGTAAATGTTTGTTTGTTGTTAGCTTCGTCTGCGTTTCAAACGCCAGCAGGGCTAACAAAAAACGTAAACAATAAATGATATCAATATTTTGTTTATTTTTATGAAACCTCCTGTGCAAAACCCTTCATACCAGGAAGATGCTTCTAAGGTCAGTTTCATAGGGTAAAAACGTAAATTTATAATCAGATGAAAGATTATACGCCTGCACTCATTCCAGAGAGCACCTATCATGTTTTCAATCATGCTGTAAGTACTGATAATTTATTTCGATCGGATGAGAATTATCGCTTCTTTTTAAGAAAATACACACATTATATCGCCCCTGTTGCCGATACCTTTGCTTACTGCCTTTTGCCCAATCATTTCCATTTTGCCCTGCGCATTAAAAGTGAAAACGAATTGGCTATTTATTTTAAAAGCATTGGTAAACAATTGGATAAAAATAGGCCTAAGTTCCAGTCGCTGGAAAAATTGGTCTCTTTACAGTTCAGCCACATGTTCAATTCTTATACACAAGCATTAAACAAACAGTTCAGTAGAAAAGGGGTACTGTTTCGTAAGCCCTTCAGGCGTTTGCTCATCGACTCTGATTCTTATTTTCGCGATTTGATACACTATATACATTTCAATCCTGTGCATCATGGGTTTACCAACGATTTACGCACTTGGAAACATTCTTCTTTTGAAAGCTTTTATTCCGACAAATCTTCTTTGCTCAAAAGAGATGAAGT
>NZ_JBFFKR010000167.1:0-7739 GCF_041555295.1 Ancylomarina sp.
AGAGCTATTGTGAATGCAGTGGCTGAAATTTTTAACGAGAACAAAACCTTATCAGTAATAACAACCCATTATAGTGGTTTGAATAAGGCTTGTCGTAAGTTGAGAGTTAAAGGTTTGGATAAAGACTTTAAGCCAGGAGAGATAAATAGAAATAATATAAACGATTATATGGATTATTCTCTGATAGAAGATGATGCTTCAACAGTGCCACATGAAGCACTTCGCATTGCTGGAATATTGGGAATAAACAAGCAAATTATTGAGAAGGCGAATAAGAATTTGCTTATCAAATCATAAAACCTCGTATGTTTATCACGGAGATAAACCCCTCAGGTTTGAACGAATAGAGAAAAGAAACAAAATCAAATATCTAAACATAGAACAAAAATGCAAAGGAGTAAACTAGGTCTTGACTTTGATAAAGTTAACTACGCAAAGGGCGTTTCGAGAAAGATTGCTGACAACGTTCAGGAGTTTGTAGAGGGTTACACAACTGTATCTGTAGAGCGTACCTTGTGTCGTCTTTTGGGGATTGATGGTGTTGATAACAATGAGGTACCACTTCCAAATATTGTTGTAGATGAAATTAAGGAGAAGGGTGTTCTAAACCAAGGGGTGATGTATTTCTTAGGAAATGCAGTGATTGAAGCAGGATTAAATCCACAACAGGCGGCTGATAAAATTTCTTCTGGTGAATTGGATATAACACAATTACCAAGTCATTCTGTTGAAGAGGCTCACGAGGCTCTTAAGCCATATATCAACGATTGTATTGATAAAATCAAGACTCGTAAAGCTAAGAGAGATAACTATATCGAAACGATTGGTGAAGGTCCTAAGCCATACTTATATGTAATTGTAGCAACTGGTAATATCTACGAGGATGTCATTCAGGCTGAAGCTGCGGCTCGTCAGGGTGCTGATATTATCGCTGTAATTCGTACAACAGGTCAGTCATTGCTTGACTACGTACCTTATGGTGCGACTACTGAAGGTTTCGGTGGTACTGTTGCGACTCAGGAAAACTTCCGTATCATGCGTACTCACCTTGATAAGATTGGTGAAGAAGAAGGTAAATATATTCGTTTGTGTAACTACTGTTCTGGTTTATGTATGCCTGAAATTGCGGCTATGGGTGCTCTCGAAGGTTTAGATGTGATGTTGAACGATGCGCTTTACGGAATCCTTTTCCGTGATATTAACATGCAACGTACATTAGTCGATCAGTATTTCTCAAGAGTATTGAATGGTTTTGCAGGTGTAATCATCAATACAGGTGAAGATAACTACTTAACGACTGCTGATGCATTTGACGAAGCACATACGGTATTGGCTTCAGACTTTATCAACGAGCAATTGGCTCTTATTGCCGATCTTCCTGAAGAGCAAATGGGATTGGGGCACGCTTTCGAAATGGAACCAGGACTAGAGAATGGTTTCCTTTATGAGCTGGCACAAGCACAAATGACTCGTGAGATTTTCCCTAAGGCACCTTTAAAATATATGCCTCCTACAAAATTCATGACAGGTAATATCTTCAAAGGACACGTACAGGATGCTTTGTTTAATCAGATTTCAATCTGGACTGGACAGGGAATCCAACTTTTGGGTATGCTTACTGAAGCAATTCACACGCCTTTGATGTCTGACCGTTACCTTTCACTTGAGAATGCAAAATACATTTTCAACAATATGAAGAATATTGGTGATGAGGTTGAGTTTAAAGAAGGTGGTATTATTCGTAATAGAGCTCAAAAGATTCTTGGTGATTCCATTGTATTGCTTGAGAATATTGAGAAAGAAGGCTTATTTACTGCTTTGGAAAAAGGTATTTTTGCCGATATTAAACGTCCAAAGAACGGTGGTAAAGGTCTTGATGGTGTTGTGGAAAAAGGAAGCAACTACTTCAATCCTTTTGTAGCTTTAATGAAGAAAAACTAGTTATTTGATAATGATAATGGAGTTAGTGGTTAGTAGCTATTGACTCCAATTAAATATAGGAGATAAGCAAAATGAGTGGAGGACTTTATTCTACCAATTCGAATGAATTCGATAAGACCTTAGATCTAACAAAAATTAAGTCTTACGGCGATACCATGAACGATGGTAAGACACAGGTGAGTTTCACACTTCCTGTGCCTAAGGGAGAGGAGGCTATTGAAGCCGCTAAGCAGATGATGAGAAAAATGGGTTTTGAAGACATTCAAGTGGTGTTTGTTCAGGAACTTATGAAAGGTTTTACCTTTTTCAACTGCTATGGTAGTTCTATTCATGCCGTTGATTATACGACTATCGTTGTACCAAAGGTAGAATCGACTACTATGGATATGCACGAAACGGATGATTTCATTAAGGAAAACATTGGACGTAAGGTTGTGGTTGTAGGTGCCAGTACAGGTAGCGATGCTCACACTGTAGGTATTGATGCGATTATGAATATGAAGGGTTTTGCAGGTCACTACGGTTTGGAGCGTTACGATATGGTTGAGGCTTTAAATATGGGATCACAGGTACCTAACGAAGAATTCATTGCTAAAGCTATCGAATTGAAAGCTGATGTTCTTTTGGTATCGCAAACGGTTACTCAGAAAGATGTTCATATTCAAAACCTTGTTGAGCTAGTAGAAATGCTTGAAGCAGAAGGTTTACGTGATAAGGTTATTTTAATTTGTGGTGGACCCCGTTTGTCACATGAATTAGCTAAAGAGCTCGGATATGATGCAGGTTTCGGTATGAATAAATATGCTGATGACGTGGCTTCATATATGGCTCAGGAACTTGACAGAAGAATCAACCAATAGATTTATAATTTTGATAGTGACGGCCAATTTGGCCGTCTCTATCAAAATGTAAACAAAACAACATACCACAATGGATAAAAAAGAAATCAGAGAGATTATCGCAAAGCGTTCTGCTCTCGAATTGCAAGATGGTGATGTAGTAAACTTAGGAATTGGTTTGCCTACATTCATACCCAATTATGTCCCTGTAAATATCAACGTAATTCTTCAATCGGAGAATGGCTTGCTAGGCATGGGAGCTGTTCCTGCTGAAGGGGAAGAAGATAAGGATTTTGTTAACGCTGGTGGCGGACACATTACCTATAAGCAAGGTGCGAGTAGTTTCGATTCTGCGGCTTCTTTTGCTATTATCCGAGGTGGACATGTTGATGTTACTTTCTTAGGAGCTCTTCAGGTTGATGAAAAAGGGAACCTTGCTAACTGGATGATTCCAGGTAAGAAAACTCCAGGAATGGGTGGTGCAATGGATCTTATTGTAGGTGCTAAGCGTGTTATTCTATCAATGGAGCATACTGCTAGAGGAAATCACAAGATTATGACACTTTGTAACCTGCCATTAACAGCTGCAGGACAAGTGGAAATGATTATTACCGAAATGGGAGTGATGAAAATTACGCCAGAAGGTATTCTTCTTACAGAGATCAACCCAATGTTTACAGTTGAGCAAGTACAAGAAGCGACTGATGCAAAATTAATTATTGCAGAGGATCTAGCTGAAATGAAACAAGCCTAATTTAAAGAACAGGTTATCGGTTTTCTGTTATCGGTTTTTTATTAACTGATAACCGACAGCAGATAACTGAAAACTCACAAAATAATACTTATCACCATGAGCAAAGTATATATCGTTGCAGCCAAAAGAACGGCTGTAGGTAAATTTTTAGGAAGTCTAACTCCAGTTACTGCTGCTGATTTAGCTGCAGGAGTTATCAAAAATATTATTGAAGAAACAAAGATTGATGCTTCTAAACTTGATGAAGTTGTTGTGGGAAATATCCTAATGGCAGGTCAAAAGCAAGGTGTTGCACGTCAGGCTTCAATTAAAGCAGGTGTACCTCAAGAGGTGCCAGCTTATGGAATTAACATGATTTGTGGTTCAGGAATGAAGACAATTAACCTGGCATATGCTAACATCAAATCTGGTGAAGCTAATATGATTATTGCAGGTGGTACTGAGAATATGTCAGCTGCTGGTTTTGTAATGCCAGGTGGTGTTCGTACAGGGCATAGAATGATGGATATGACGGCTGTTGACCATATGGTATGTGATGGTTTGACGGATGCTTTCGAAGGCTACCACATGGGTATTACTGCTGAAAATATTGCAGCAAAATATAGCTTAACTCGCGAAGAGCAGGATGCTTTTGCATTTGCTTCTCAACAAAAAGCAATTGCAGCTCAGGATGCAGGTCATTTCAAGAACGAGATTGTTCCTGTAGAGATTAAAACTCGCAAGGAAACTATTATTTTTGATGCTGATGAGTTCATCAACCGTAGAACTAGCGAAGAGAAATTAGGTAGTTTACGTCCGGCTTTCAAAAAGGATGGTACTGTTACTGCTGGTAATGCTTCAGGTATTAACGATGGTGCTGCTTTCGTATTAGTTGCTTCTGAAGAGGCTGTAAAAGAGCATAACTTGACTCCACTTGCAGAGATTGTTGCAACAGGTCAAGGTGGTGTAGATCCAGCCATTATGGGTATGGGGCCAGTTCCTGCTATCGCTAATGCTTTGAAAAAGGCGGATATGAAATTAACTGACATGGAAGTGTTGGAATTGAATGAAGCTTTTGCAGCACAATCATTGGGTGTGGTTAAGCAATTATGCGAAGATCATGGTGTTGCTCCAGAATTTTTCCAGGAGAGAAATAATGTGAATGGTGGAGCTATTGCTTTAGGTCACCCAATTGGTGCATCAGGAACACGTATCACTGTAAGTTTGATTCACGAAATGAAACGTACTAACAAGAAATTCGGTTTAGCATCACTATGTATTGGTGGTGGTATGGGTACTGCTTTGATTCTTAAGAACGTTTAATAGGATTACAAGTATTTATTGAAGCTAAATCTTTGATGGTTTAGTTTTGATTTTAGATATAATCGGTTGTTGGTTTGTAAAAACCAGCAACCGATTTTTTTTTGATTGGCTGATTAAGGGGGACACAAGAAAAAGGGAATCCATCTTTATATTTTTAAATGATTTAGTTATTTGTTTGACGTATCGTTAAGTATTTAACAGCATGTATTGTTTGTGTTGAGAAAATGTAATTTTCTGATATATAACATATCATCTTGTATCGGAATTCGTTTTTACTAAGCTTTCTTTGCATATCAAAACAAGAATTAAAGAATTATTTCTTTATTGTTTTCGAGGTATCATATTTAGTCTTTATTTACGATTCTTAATATTTATATCTCGGTACTATTATCGTAAAATTTAATTTGTAATTAGATACTTTAATGAACTTTAGCCTTACAAAAGAACAGGAGTTGTTCCAGCAAATGATTAGGGATTTTGCTGAAAACGAAGTGAAGCCACTTGCAGCAGAAGTTGACGAGCAGGAGCGTTTCCCAATCGAAACAGTTGAGAAAATGGCAAAGATTGGAATCATGGGAATTCCAATTCCAAAGCAATATGGTGGTGCAGGTGGAAATAACCTGATGTATTCTATTGCTGTTGAAGAACTTTCAGCAGTATGTGGTACAACTGGTGTTATTGTTTCGGCTCACACTTCTTTGTGTGCAGCACCTATTTTAGAGCACGGAACTGAAGAGCAAAAGCAAAAATATCTACCAAAACTGGCTTCTGGTGAATGGATCGGAGCTTTTGGTTTAACCGAGCCTAATGCAGGTACTGATGCAGCTGGTCAGCAAACTACGGCTGTTGAAGATGGTGATAACTATATCATTAATGGATCTAAAATCTTTATTACCAATGCTGAATATGCACATGTTTATGTGATTTTCGCAATGACTGATAAGTCACAAGGAACTCGTGGTATCACTGCTTTCATTATTGAAAAAGGTACACCAGGTTTCTCTTTCGGTAAAAAAGAGAAGAAGATGGGTATTAGAGGTTCAGCAACTAACGAATTAATTTTTGAGAACTGCGTATTGCCTAAGGCAAATATGCTGGGAAAATTAAGCAAAGGTTTTGGTGTTGCTATGAAAACCCTTGATGGTGGCCGTATTGGAATTGCTGCTCAAGCTCTTGGTATAGCTCAAGGTGCAATTAACGAAACTGTGAAATATGTGAAAGAAAGAAAACAGTTTGGTCGTGCCATTTCTGCTTTTCAGAACACACAGTTCCAGTTGGCTGATATGAATACAAAAACAGAAGCTTCTCGTATGTTGGTTCGCAAAGCGGCTTACAAAAAAGATAATAAAATTGCTTATTCTGTTGATGCAGCTATGGCTAAGCTTTATGCAGCCGAAACAGCTATGGAGGTAACTAATAAAGCCGTTCAATTACACGGTGGTTATGGTTACACTCGCGAATACCCTGTTGAGCGTATGATGCGTGATGCTAAAATTACTGAGATCTATGAAGGAACTTCTGAAGTTCAAAAAATGGTGATTTCAGCTAATATGCTTAAGTAAGTATTTGCATAGATGTTATCAGTTGCCGGTTTTTTGTTGTCAGTTAACCGATATCCGAAAACTGATATCTGAAAACAGTTACGAGAATCTAAAAGAATAAGAAAATGAAAATAGTTGTCTGTATAAAGCAGGTTCCTGATACTACTGAGATTAAAATTGATCCAAAAACAGGAACTCTAATCAGAGAAGGCGTACCAAGTATTATCAACCCTGATGATAAGGGTGGTTTGGAAATGGCGCTACAGTTAAAAGAAGAAAAGGGTGCTCACATTACTGTGATTACTATGGGACCTCCACAAGCAGATTTAATTCTTCGCGAAGCATTTGCAATGGGAGCCGATAGAGCCATCCATTTGACCGATAGAAAATTTGCGGGAGCAGATACTCTAGCAACATCATACGCTCTTGCAGGAGCGCTTAAAAAGCTTGATTTCGACCTTTTGATCACAGGTCGTCAGGCGATTGATGGTGATACCGCACAGGTAGGTCCTCAAATTGCTGAGCACCTGGATTTACCTCAGGTATCTTACCTGGAAGATTTGAAGTTCGATGGTGAGAAAACATTCACGATGAAGCGTCATATCGAAGAGGGTTACCAAATTCTGGAGGTGGAAGCACCTTGTGTGGTAACCGTTCTTTCATCGGCAAACAATCCTCGTTACATGACTGTTGGTGGTATTGTTGATGCTTACCAAAAAGAAGTTGAGGTTTGGGGTAAAGATCAAATCGAAGTGGATGAGACACTATTGGGGCTTAAGGGATCGCCAACAAGTGTACATAAAGCATTTGCTCGTGGATTGAAGCCAGCTGGCGAACTTTACGAAGTGGACACCGATGAGGCTGTAGGAATCATTATTAACAAGATGAAAGAGAAATTCATTCTAAACTAGATAAATTACGAATTACGAATTAGCAATTACAAATTGGAGAATTTGATTCTATTTGTTTTAAGAGAATAGATTATTTATTCAGGTTTGATTTTTTGCTTTTTATTATCTCGTAATTCGTAATTAAAATATCGTAATTAAATTGTTATGAATTTAGAAGATTACAAAGGCATATATGTATTTGTTGAGCAGCGCGAAGGCCTTGTTCAGAATGTGGCATTGGAACTTTTGGGACAAGCACGACGATTGGCTGATGAATTAAACGATAAGGTTTATGCCATGCTTTTAGGGCATAACATCGCTGCTAAAGCAAAAGGATTGATTGCTGCTGGTGCAGATGAGGTTTTGCTTGTTGATGCGCCTGAATTGGCTGATTATACAACTGAGCCATATACTCAGGCTATTTGCAAAATCATTAATGATAGAAAGCCAGACTCAGTATTGATCGGAGCCA
>NZ_JBFFKR010000168.1:0-7682 GCF_041555295.1 Ancylomarina sp.
AAGTTCAATTTTCGATAAATAATGCGATTAACGGGATGTATAGGGTGGAATTATTGTCTTTACAAGTGTGTGAATCAAAAAAAGTGACAATCCTTTATTTAGAGAATTGTCACTTTTATTTTGTCCATTACCCAATTACTTGCTTGTATTTAATCGGGTTTCTATACTTATAGTACTTGTTCATTATTCAAGTATAGTTGATACTTGATCTTCACAGAAGTTTGCATGGTGATAGAAACTGAGCAGTATTTCTCAAAGCTCAAAGCAGCAGCACGTATAACTTTATCAGCTGGGATGTCACCTTCCAAGTAGATTTTTAGGGTCATCGCTTTAAAAGGCTTAGCTTCTAATACTTCCTGAGTTTCACCTTCTATCTCTACAGAGTAGGATTTGATTGTTTGACGTTGCTTTTTAAGGATGTTAATGATATCAATAGCAGAACAACCTCCAACGCCCATCATTAAAAGTTCCATAGGACTCGTACCTTGAACGTTTTCAATTGTAGAGTTATCCATAAGTACAGGTACACCACTAGCGCCTTTGGCTTCCATCAAATAATCATCGTTTATTCTTTCAATAGTTACTTTCATATGTTTATAATTTTATATTATTGCCATATGGAACTTACCATATAATCATCTCTTTGTGTGCAGAGAGCTTTATACATGGACGTTTCATATCTTCTTGTTTGTTATACAGTTTTAAGTAGTTGTGCGGTGTTTATAATTGTGGCGAATTCATCCTTTAAATTAGCTATCGAGATTTGATGAACAATTTCGGATGGATATTTTTCGCCATTTAGTCCAATGCGATCAAAGGTGGCAGTGGCATCATCTATAAGAATAGTCTCATAGCCATAATTCCCTGCCATTCGTGTTGTGGTTGATATGCAATGGTTAGTCGTTAAGCCTACAATTACAAGGTTTGTAATGCCTTCAGCATCGAGTTGCTCTTTTAAATCAGTTCCTATAAAGGCTGAATTTACATTCTTGATGATTAGCGGTTCACCTTCTATGGGCTTGACTGCGTCTAAAATTTCAAAGCCAGCATGTGATTTGTGTAATCTGGAACAGGGATCCTGCGAGCTATGAATAATGTGATAAATCGGTAAGTTTAAGCTTCTCCATTGGGTAAGAATTTGAGCGGCTTTTTCTTCAGCATCCTTATTATTTCTATTCCCACCCCAATAGGCTTCATCATCAAAGCCCTTTTGAAGATCAATTAACAATAGAGCAGGTTTATATTCTCTTAACTTCATTGCTGTTATTTTAAGGGTTTAAAGTTCAATTATATCTTCTTTGGAATGAGGGTATTAATCAGATTTTCAAGTACTGGGTTCATATTCATATTATTCCAAACCATTTTTAAGGTAGTACGTTGAGGTATTTTATTCAACTCTATAAATTTAATTCCCATATCGTAACCTAACTTTAGTGATGTGGGGACTATAGCCACTCCGAATTTATTTTCAACTAGTCTGAAAATCGAACTGGCATTAACGGTGTAGTGTGAAATAAGAGGAGAGAACTTACTATGATCGAATATTTGCATCACTTTCTCGTGATAAGATTCACTATAAGAGGAATCAAAAAGAATAAAGGACTCATCCTTAAGTTGAATTAAATCCTTGAAGTTAGAGCTGTCAAGAGGGTGATCCTTAGGAAGAACAAGCGAAAAGGTATCTTCGAAAATAGATTGAATATTTATCCCTCTGGGTACACGTTCCATTCTTACAAAACCCACATCAATTTCCTGATTAAGTAAGGCTTGAATCTGTTTTTCATTGTCCATTTCATTTAGACTGAAAAGGACATGAGGATGTTTGCTTTTATATTTTAGAAGGAGTTCAGGAATAACTTTTTGCATGGCTGAGCCCACATAGCCCAATTTTAGATTCCCATCCATACCATCATTCAACAATTTGGCATGCGTTATAATATCGTCCAGCCTTTTGAAGGTATTCGTTAATTCATGTTGTAAATATACACCTGCCTTAGTGAGCTCCACTTTTCGGTTATGTCGATTGAAGAGACTAATACCCAGATCTTCTTCCATCTGTTTAATCTGACGACTCAGTCCCGGTTGCGAGATGTACAAGCGTTCTGCAGCTTTTCTAAAGTGTAGATCTTTGGCTAAAGCCAGGAAATACTTATAATGTCTAAACTCTATTTGATTACTCATGATTATTAAATCTTGACAAAACTAGTCTTGTTAGGTATCAAAACTAAGGATATCTTTGCTAATAATAAAATTTAAAAGAGCTGCCTTTCAAAAGTTACTAAACTTTTAAGGACAATAATATTTAGTTTGAATCTTTAAGTCGAAAAGTTATGACATTTCAAGAACAAATTTTGCAAGGTATTCCTTCGGAATTACCAGCAAAAAAAGCTTATCCAAAGGATGCTAACAGAGCTCCAAAGAGAAAAGATATTTTATCAGTAGAGGAGAAGCAGTTAGCTATTCGTAATGCCTTGCGTTATTTTCCAAAGCCTTGGCATAAGGAGCTGGCATCTGAATTTGCTCAGGAGTTATTAGACTTCGGGCGTATTTATATGTACCGATTCAAGCCTGAGTACAAGATTTATGCTCGTCCAATTCAGGAGTATCCTGCTAAATCTCAACAAGCTGCAGGTATCATGATGATGATGCAAAACAACTTGGATCCTGCTGTCGCTCAGCATCCTGAAGAGTTGATTACTTACGGTGGTAATGGTGCCGTTTTCCAAAACTGGGCTCAGTACTTGTTGACTATGGAGTATTTAGCAACGATGACTAATGAGCAAACTCTACATATGTACTCAGGTCACCCTATGGGTTTATTCCCATCTTCAACGGGAGCACCTCGTGTGATTGTTACGAATGGTTTGGTTATTCCTAACTACTCAAAGCCTGACCATTGGGAGAAATTCAATGCTTTAGGTGTTTCACAGTACGGACAAATGACTGCTGGTTCTTTCATGTATATTGGGCCACAGGGTATTGTTCACGGAACAACCATTACGGTAATGAATGCTTTCCGTAAGATCTTGAAAAAAGGAGAGACACCTGCTGGAAAGATTTTCTTAACTGCTGGTTTAGGTGGTATGAGTGGTGCTCAGCCAAAAGCTGGGAATATTGCTGGTTGTATCACTATTGCTGCAGAAGTGAATCCAAAGGCTGCAACTAAGCGTCACGAACAAGGTTGGGTGGATATTCTAATCGACTCAATGGACGAATTAGTGGCTCGTGTAAAGCAGGCTAAAGAAACGAATGAGGTGGTATCTATTGCCTTTATTGGTAATGTTGTTGATGTTTGGGAACGTTTCGATCAAGAGAATATCTTTATCCACATTGGTTCTGACCAGACTTCGCTGCATATTCCATGGACAGGTGGTTACTATCCAGTAGATATTTCTTACGATGAGTCGAACCGTTTGATTCGTGAAGAGCCAGAAGTGTTTAAAGAGAAAGTACAGGCAACTCTTCGTCGTCATGCTGCTTCGGTAAACAGTCACACAGCTAAGGGAACTTATTTCTTCGATTATGGAAATGCTTTTCTATTGGAAGCTTCTCGTGCAGGTGCTGATATCATGGCAGAGAATGGTATTGATTTCAGATACAAATCATACGTTCAGGATATTTTAGGCCCAATGTGTTTCGATTATGGTTTTGGACCATTCCGTTGGGTTTGTGCTTCGGGTAAGCCTGAAGATTTGGATATGACTGATGAGATTGCAATGCAAGTTCTACAGGAGATCAAAGAGAATTCTCCGGAAGAGATTCAATTGCAGATGCAAGATAACATTACCTGGATTAAGGAAGCTAAGCAAAACAAAATGGTTGTGGGTTCACAAGCCCGTATTCTATATGCTGATGCTGAAGGACGTTCTAAAATTGCTGAAGCATTCAATAATGCGATTGCTGCAGGTAAGATTGGACCTGTTGTTCTAGGTCGTGATCATCACGATGTAAGTGGTACCGATTCACCATACCGGGAGACATCAAACATCTATGATGGTAGTAAGTTTACGGCTGATATGTCTATTCACAATGTGATTGGAGACAGCTTTAGAGGTGCGACCTGGGTATCTATCCACAATGGTGGTGGTGTAGGTTGGGGTGAAGTGATGAACGGTGGTTTCGGTATGTTACTTGATGGCACACCAGAAGCTGATGCTCGTCTTAAAAGTATGTTGTTCTACGATGTAAACAATGGTATTGCACGTCGTTCATGGGCTCGTAACGACGAGGCTATGTTTGCTATCAAGCGTGAAATGGAGCGTCGACCAGATTTAAGGGTGACATTACCTAACCTTGTTGAAGATAATTTGTTGACTGATCTTTTTTAAAGATTAGTTTTGTGTAAAAGAGGGAAATGGGTTCAGGTACGTTCTGAGCCCATTTTTTTATGCCCCAATATTGGCAAGCAAAAAATAAAACTTAATCCTGTCCTTAAATAGGATGTTTTTTTTTTATTAAGTATAAATAGATTGATACTAATTACCATATGACTAAAATATCTTGATTATTTATTGTTGAAATTATCGTAAATTTATAAGAGTCAAGACTGATATGAATTGATACTCACTTAATATTTTAAATTATGCTTTTTCAAAGAAAATTTTTAATTAGATGGCTAAGTGCAGCGTTAATGATATGCCTGATTCTTAGCGTGAATTCCTGTGGGAACGATGATGATGATGATGATGTTATAACATCAACCTATGTGGGTACTTGGGAGCGAATCGATAGTTCGGACGAGGGTGCCGTAAAGCAAGTTTTGGTGATTACTGCAAGCACTTTAAAAATGACCATGAGTATGTCTGAGGACGGTTTATGGATGGATTTGATGGTTGTTGAAGGTAGTTATTCGGTAAGTGGAGATGTTTTTATGCTTACGATTACCAGGCTTGGTATTCTTAATGATGACATGACTGGATTTGATTACTATACGCCTGATGATATTGATTGGGATTTGATTTTAGAAGATGAGTTTGATATTAGTGAAAGTTTTGAAGTCAAATTCGTGGTTTCAGGCAATAAACTTACCATCATATCTGATGACAATGGAGATGGAATATTTGATCCAATTGAAGAGGGTGAAACTTTTACTAGAAAGTAGATTGGATGAATTAAAAAAGCTTAGCTGTCGTTTCTAGTGAAAAAGGAAATGGGTTCAGATACATTCTGAACCCATTTTTAATTTTTCAAAGAAATGGAATCTTTATAGGCATGTCCAAAAGAAAAAAAAGACGCTGATAAATAACGATTCTGGTATGATTGGAATAAATTTAAAATCATAAGAAATCATGTTCGATCTGCGTCAAGATTTTATAGTCTCATATTTCTGTTTATTAGAACTTCTGGATTAGCAATATCCCTACAAATATTAAAAGAACGCCTGCAATTCGTCCCCAATTAACAGGTTGTACAGGTACACCAAACAGTCCAAAATGATCTAAAGCCAAAGAGAAAACCATCTGTCCAGCTATTATTAAACCAAAACTAAGAGCTGCTCCCAATCGAGGAACCAGAAAAATAATGGAGGTTACATAAATAGAGCCCATAAGGCCACCTACCCATGCATGTGCTGGGGCTTCTCTAATGGCTAGTAAAATATTATTGGGAGTACGTGTTCCTATAATCACTGTAAGTAAGATAAAGCCACCTACAATAAAATTGACCATAGCTGCCATAAGAGGCGCTTTGAGAAACGTTCCCAGTTTGGCATTAATACTGGCCTGTAAAGGCAATAAACAGCCAACAACAAGGGCCAATAGCATTAGAAAGTATCTCATAGTTTATTAAAATTTGGCTACAAACTTAGCTAATTTCTAATGATTTTGGGAAGAAAAGTCGAGAGAGAACTTTCTCTTGACTTTGACGACAGATCTAACTTTAATACCTATTCCAATATTTCAGCCGTATTCAAAACGATTAAATATAATCCCTTTGAATTTCCAAGCCCTTTTCTTTAAGTTCCTGAGTCACTTTCCTTAATAGCTTAACCTTCTGGTTTAAAGGTAAAAAAGCCGATTTGAAACCATTCGTAATCAGGTACTTTAGTTCTTTAGGAGTGAAATTAAATTCTTTAATGGCTAATAAGTATTCGTCGGTAAGAGTCGTTTTGGATATTAATCTATTATCCGTATTAATGGTTACTCTTAAGCCCATATCAAAATAGAACTTGATAGGGTGTCTGGAATAGGATTCTATCGCTTTAGTTTGAAGATTTGAGGTAATACACATTTCAAGGGGAATTCTGTGATCGTTAACATAGTTAAGCAAATCACCATCTTCCTTTAATCTTGTGCCATGCCCAATTCTATTGGCTCTCACATGATGAAGGGCTTGATGTATTGATTCTGGTCCATAGGCTTCACCAGCATGCACAGTAGTATTAATATTATTATTTATAATCAGATAAAAGGCTTCTTTATGGTCTTTGGCAGGGAAATTTCTTTCGGCACCAGCCAGGTCAAATCCCACAACGCCGTAGTTTTTATAAGCAACACATAGTTCAGCCAGTATATTGGTAGTCTCAGGGCTTAAATGACGCAGACCACATATGATAATCCCAATAGTGATATCAAAATCCTTTTCAGCTCTGTTTTTACCATCCAATACGGCCTCAACAACCTTGCTTAGCGATAAGCCTCCATTTACATGGAGAATAGGAGAGAATCGAATCTCTAAATACCTGATGTTTTCATCGGCACAATCCTCAGCCAATTCGTAAGTCGCACGTTCTAATGCCTCTTTAGTTTGAAGAACCGAACAGGTAATATCAAAGGGTTTTAGATAATCTGTTAAGCTCTTGCAATTGTTGCCAACTTCTAAAATTTGCTTTAGTTTTTCAGGATTATTTTCGGGTAAATCAACCTTATTTTTCTTAGCAAGATCAATTATTGTTTCAACTCGCATTGATCCATCCAAATGGCAATGCAGTTCGGCTTTGGGTAAGCTTTTTATGAATTCTCGTGTAAGTTCCACTCTTTAATTATTTCGTTAATAGAAAATAGCAGTATTTCTAAAAATAAAATGGTTGTGATAAAAGATTATCGACGGAATTGGGCTGATAATTATCTTAAATTCTCTACAAAGATATCACTAAATTTTAAAATCATAGAGTCATTCTAAATTGGGTGATGTTTTCACCTTTATTTTTTTGTCGTGTCTTGCATAATTGAATAAAAGAGGCAAATTGCAAGGACTAATTATTTACTAACTTAATGATTTCCCCAAAATGAAACTTTACGCTCTAGTCTTATTACTTAGTTGCTGTCTGTTTGCTTGTTCAAAATCTGAGAACCCAATTGTAGAAATAGAAACACCCCTGGGGGTTATTGAATTAGAAATCTATGAGACCAAAGCGCCTATCACTGCAAAGCATTTCTTAGCAAATGTTGACAATCATGTTTTTGATAAAGCTTGTTTCTACAGAGTTGTTCATATGGATAATCAAGAGGGTAGAGATATTAAAATAGAAGTGATACAAGGCGGTTTGTTCCACGATTCTATAGTCGATAGCATGCCAACTATAAAACATGAACCAACGAATAAAACAGGAATCTTGCACTTAAATGGTGTTATCTCCATGGCGCGTAATCAGCCAGGCACTGCTTGTACAGAATTTTTTATATGCGTTGGCGATCAGCCACATTTAGATGCGGGAGGTCTTCGTAACTCAGATAGTCAGGGCT
>NZ_JBFFKR010000169.1:0-7596 GCF_041555295.1 Ancylomarina sp.
ATGACTCAGATAAGTATAAGAGAATATTTTATTAATTTATGCTTGGATGTTTTAAGAAATATTATCTGTATATATAATTTTATTGATCAAATAATTCCATTCCATTTTCGTTGCTATAACCAATGATTGATATAGGTTTGTTTATGATTGTACTCGCTAATTATGCTTATTATCTTAGTATTCTCATTTCTTTGTAATGATTCCAAACAAGCAAGGTTAAGCGATATGCTTTGCATAGCTATGTATTTTTTTATAGGTTTGAAGTGTCAGCAATAATAAAAGGAATTGTATAAGTACTGCTTATATATTTTTTATCAATGCGCATAGTAATGCAAAGTATGATTTTATGTGATGTATTATGTGATGGTAATAGAAAAGAAGAAAAATTTGATTGAGGCTTTGATTTATAATAATGATCAAGTTAAAATCAATTAGAACATATTAGTTAGTCAATTATAACTAAAGACAATTTACAATGGTAATGGTACGCGAAAATATGATCTCTGAGGTACAAAAGGCAAACCAGGAATGGGATGTTGTTATTGTTGGAGGAGGCGCGTCGGGATTAGGTGCAGCACTTGAGGCCGTAACACGTGGAATGAAAACTTTATTGTTGGAACAGGATGACTTCACCAAGGGGACTTCAAGTAGAAGTACAAAATTGGTACATGGAGGTGTAAGATACCTAGCACAAGGAAACATTTCATTGGTTCTTGAAGCATTGAGAGAAAGAGGTTTGATGAAGCAAAACGCACCTCATCTTGTGAAAGATCAGTCTTTTATTATTCCAAGTTACAATTGGTGGGTAAAGCCTTATTATACTTTGGGTTTAACTGCTTATGATTTTATGGCTGGTCGCCTGGGTTTAGGTCGTTCATTACCTTATTCAAAGAAAAAAACTCTTAAATATATACCAACTTTAATACAGAAAAACCTTAGAGGTGGCGTTGTTTACCATGATGGTCAGTTCGACGATTCTCGTTACGGAATCAACCTATGTCAAACCTTTGTTGAGAATGGTGGAACTGCTATCAATTATATGAAAGTAGTTGGTTTGAATAAAGCGGAAGGTAAAATTTCTGGTGTTGCTGCCATTGATGGAGAGAGTGGTAATAGGATTGATATTAAAGCAAAAGTTGTTATTAATGCTACAGGAGTATTTGTTGATGATATCATTAAAATGGATGCGCCTAAATCAAGAGATATTGTTTGTGTAAGTCAAGGTGTTCATCTTGTTTTAGATAAAGAATTTGTTCCAAATGATTATGCCATCATGATTCCTAAGACTGATGATGGTCGTGTATTATTTGCTGTGCCTTGGCACAATAAGGTTGTTGTAGGAACAACTGATGTGAAGAAAGATACTGCTGAACTTGAACCCCAAGCTCTTGAAGAAGAAATTGATTTTATTCTTGAAACAGCTGGTCGTTTCTTGACCAAAGCTCCTAAACGTTCCGATGTAAAATCAGTTTTTGCTGGTTTAAGACCATTGGCAGCTCCAACAGGAGAAGGCAAAAAGACGAAAGAGATTTCTCGAGGTCACAAGATTTATACCTCTGAGGCCGGTTTAATCACCATCACTGGTGGGAAATGGACAACCTATCGTCAGATGGCAGAGGAAGTTGTAGATGCTGCATCAAAAGTATCCACTTATCCTATAAAAAAGTCAATTACTCGAAATTTGGCAATTCATGGCTGGAAAAAGAATGTTGATTTGAATGATCCATTGTACTTTTACGGGTCTGATTCTGAAAAGATTCTAGCTTTAGCCAAAGAAGAAAAGAATTTAGGTAAATACTTGAGCAAGGATTTGGGTATAATAAAAGCACAGGTTGTCTGGGCTGCTCGACATGAAATGGCTCGTACAGTTGAAGATGTTTTATCACGAAGAACAAGAGCATTATTGTTGGACGCAAGAGAAAGTTCAAGAATAGCTCCTGAAGTAGCCGAATTATTAGCTAAAGAATTAGGTTATGACTCAAAATGGGAAGCAGACCAGGTTGAGAAGTATCAAACTTTAGCTTTGAGATACGTATTAAACTAAGAAATAAAGCTTTCTGATTTGTGAATTTATAAATGATAAATAAACCCATTGTTTCATTTTCACAGAATTTAAAAGCTGATATGATTGATCCCTTAAGATGAGTGCTTGGAAGCAAACACTCATCTTAGATTCTCTAAAGAAAAGTTTTGTTTATTGAAAATAGGAGTGTGCTGACCACTCTGATAACAAATTCTATTTTTTTTTACTCTACTGCAAACGATTACATTTTGATATCGGTATTAAGTCGGATAGAGATTCCCCATTTGATTACAACTAATAATCATATTTACTAACTAAACCCTAAAATTAAAACTAAAATGAAAGACAAGTTTATTTTATCATTAGACCAAGGTACAACTAGCTCGAGAGCTATTGTTTTCAATAAAAAAGGTGAGATGGTAAGTTCTGCTCAAAAGGAATTTACACAGATTTTCCCACAACCAGGATGGGTAGAGCACGATGCTAATGAGATTTGGTCGACACAAGCAGGTGTTGCAGCTGAAGCTATTGTAGGCGCAGGAGTTAATGGTAAAAGTATTGCAGGTATTGGTATAACCAATCAAAGAGAAACAACCGTCGTTTGGGATCGTGAAACGAGCCAACCTATATATAATGCCATTGTATGGCAAGATCGTCGTACCTCAAAATACTGCGACGAATTAAGAGCGAATGGTCACGCTGATATGATCCAGGATAAAACGGGTTTGATTATCGACTCTTATTTTTCAGGAACTAAAGTGAAATGGATTCTTGATAATGTAGAAGGTGCTCGTGAAAAAGCGGAAGCAGGAAAATTAGCATTTGGAACGATTGATTCCTGGCTTATTTGGAAATTGACACAAGGTGAAGTTCATGTTACTGATGTATCTAATGCCAGTAGAACTTTATTATATAATATCAATACATTGGAGTGGGATACTGAGATGTTAGAACTTCTTAATATTCCAATGAG
Source organism: Ancylomarina sp. (assembly GCF_041555295.1). Taxonomy (NCBI): domain Bacteria; kingdom Pseudomonadati; phylum Bacteroidota; class Bacteroidia; order Marinilabiliales; family Marinifilaceae; genus Ancylomarina; species Ancylomarina sp. Next base: position 2,997 of record NZ_JBFFKR010000169.1, read on the forward strand.
TATGCTTCCTGAGGTTAAATCATCATCAGAAGTATATGGACATACAGTAACAACTCTTTTTGCTCACGAGGTGCCTATATCGGGTATAGCAGGAGATCAGCAAGCTGCAACATTCGGACAAATGTGTATCGAGCCAGGTTCGGTTAAGAATACATACGGAACAGGTTGTTTCATGCTATGTAATACAGGAAATAAGCCCGTAAAATCTAAAAATAACTTACTTACAACTATTGGTTGGCAAATTAATGGTGAAACGACCTATTGTCTTGAAGGAAGTATCTTCATGGGTGGTGCCATTGTACAATGGTTACGTGATGGATTGGGTATTATTAAATCCTCTGCCGATGTTGAAGCATTAGCAACTTCAGTAAAAGACAATGGTGGTGTATTTATGGTTCCTGCTTTAACAGGTTTAGGAGCTCCACATTGGGATCAGTATGCTAGAGGAACTATTGTTGGTTTAACTCGTGGTTCAACTGCTGCACATATTGCAAGAGCAGCCTTAGAAGGAATCGCATTCCAGGTAATGGATGTTTTAAAGGCAATGGAAGCAGATGCTGGAATCGAAATTAGAGAACTCCGAGTTGACGGTGGAGCAGCCATTAATAACTTATTGATGCAATTCCAATCGGATATGCTTGACGCACCAGTATATAGACCTAAAACTCTTGAAACGACCGCCCTTGGAGCAGCTTATTTAGCTGGTTTGGCAGTTGGTTACTGGGATGGAGTAGAAGATATTCAGAGTCAGTGGGCTATTGATAGAAAATTTGAGCCAGAAATGCCAAAAGAGGAATCTCAGCGATTAATTACAGGATGGGATAAAGCTTTAGGACGTTCAAAGAACTGGGATATTTAAGATTAAAAGATAGATTTTTATAAAAAGGATTACCAGAATTGAGGGAGAGAGATGATGAAGTTGAATGTTTCTGGTATTTTTTTGTTTAAAAAATAATAATAACCGTTAATTGATTTTATTATGAATGAGTTTATAGCCGAATTTTTAGGCACAATGTTATTGATTTTATTAGGAAATGGTGTAGTTGCCAATGTTGTATTGAATGGAACCAAAGGTAATAATGGTGGCTGGATGGTCATCACCATGGGATGGGGATTAGCTGTTTTTGTTGGCGTTGCAGTTGCGGGCCCAGTTTCTGGAGCACATATTAATCCAGCTGTTACTCTTGGGCTTGCCATAGCAGGTATGTTTGCATGGGCAAAAGTTGGTTTATTTATCGTTGCACAGATGTTAGGTGCTGCTATGGGAGCTTTCTTAGTCTGGTTAATGTATCGCGATCATTTTAATTCTACTGAAGATGGGGGTTCTAAACTAGCTTGTTTCTCTACAGGTCCCGCAATCCGTAATATTAGTAGTAATGCTATCAGTGAAATTATTGGAGCTTTCGTATTGATGTTTGTTATCTTTTATTTGGCTGGTCCATCTCTACAGGCTTCAGGAATGGAAGGAGCGAAAATCGGTTTAGGAACTTTAGGTGCACTTCCCGTTGCATTATTGGTTGTAGCTATTGGACTTTCTTTAGGGGGAACAACTGGTTACGCTATTAATCCAGCTCGTGACTTAGGTCCTAGAATAATGCACGCTGTATTGCCAATGAAAAATAAAGGCACTAGCGATTGGGGATATGCTTTGGTTCCTATCGTAGCACCAGTATTGGGTGCAGCTATTGCAGCTTTCATGTTTATGAGTTTAATACCTACAATCTAACCTAAATATAATTGACTCTGTAATATGGTTTTATCTATAAAAATGTTTTACAGAGTCTAAGCTTACTTCTTATGAAAAAAAATACATTCAGATTATCATTTTTGCTAGTCCTTACCATATTATTGTCTTCAAATTTGACAACAAATGCCCAAGGAAAAGTAACAGTTAGCCCATCTCTTACATCTCGACATTACTGGAGAGGTATTATGGTGAGTAATACAGCCAATTTAGAAGTTGATATGGCCTACACCAACAAGAACTTTACATTTGGTGCCTGGGGAGGATATGGTCTGGATAATACGTATTCAGAGTTCAACTTTCATGTTGGATACAAATTCAACGAATATGTAAATATTGCCGTTTGGGATTTGTTTGCCAATAGAGATAGGGCAACGATTAACGATTATAAATATCTAGATTTTGATAGAAAGACAACCAATCACCTAATTGATGCGACTATTAATGTCAACTTTGGTGAGGACTTTCCATTAACAGCAAGCTGGAGTACGGTGCTTTACGGTCGTGATTTGAATGCAGAAGGCAATCAAAACTATTCATCATATTTAGAATTGGGATATCCAGTTGAGATAGGTGGCCAAAATATTTCATTTTTTGCAGGTATGAATATGTTTGAAGAATGTGTTTACGGACAAAGTGTTGGTTTTGTAAACATAGGAGCTTCAGCAAGCCACGACATTAAAATTACAGATAACTACAGTCTATCAACTTGGGCGAAGATTGCAATCAATCCTCAGGCAGAGACTGCGAACTTAATTTTTGGAGTTAATTTTTAATACAGGCTTACAAATTGTTTTTAAGCCTATTACTGAATCAAAAGAGTGAATCGATTATTATTGATTCACTCTTTTTTTTTAAAAAAAGTTGTCTATATATGAAACTCTAAGGAATAGATTTGATACAAATTATTGAGTTTGACTATCGATTATCTTATCGCTAATTAGATGTATTATAAATAATAATTAAATAATGAATGTACTTTGCATAGCTATGTATTTTTTTTAAGTTTGTCTCGACGAGGGATAATAATAAATAAGCTTTGCTTATTTATTTTTTCTCAAGCTGCATAGTATAACAATGTATCTGATTATAAAATGTATTATAAAATTAATTTGACATGGAACAGCAAAATGATATGACATCGGAATTTAATGCTACCATGAATCGTTTTTATAATTTCTTCTCTGATTTATTAGACGAAGAACAGAATAGAAAAGATGATGCTGGTTTTCAGGATTCGAAGAAACAAATGAGTAATAAGTAATAGCAAAATGGTAATGTTACGTGAAAGAATGATTTTTAACTTGAAGGACAATTCTGAAAAATGGGATGTTGTGATAGTTGGAGGAGGAGCTTCAGGTCTAGGTGCTGCACTTGAGTCAGCAACCAGAGGTTTTAAGACTTTATTGCTTGAACAAAATGATTTCACCAAAGGAACCTCTAGTAGAAGTACGAAGTTGGTTCATGGTGGAGTTCGTTACTTGGCTCAAGGAAATATTTCTTTGGTCTTAGAAGCTCTTAGAGAAAGAGGGCTGATGAAACAAAATGCGCCACACTTAGTTAAAGATCAATCTTTCATTATTCCTAGTTACAAATGGTGGGTCAAGCCTTATTATACTTTAGGTCTTACTGCTTATGATTTAATGGCTGGACGATTGGGTCTTGGTAGATCCTTACCCTATTCGCTTAAGAAAACATTAAAATGTATTCCAACGCTTATTAAAGATAAACTTAGAGGTGGCGTTGTTTATCATGATGGTCAATTTGATGATGCTCGTTATGGAATTAACCTTTGTCAGACTTTTGTGGAAAATGGTGGTACAGCTATTAATTATATGAAAGTTGTTGGTTTAAATAAAACCAAGGGGCAAATATCTGGAGTATCTGCAATAGATCAAGAAACAGGAGAACAGTTTGAAATTAATGCAAAGGTTGTCGTAAATGCAACAGGTGTATTTGTTGATGATATTATTAAAATGGATGCTCCTCAGTCAAGAGATATCGTTTGTGTTAGCCAGGGGGTTCATCTTGTTTTAGATAAGGAATTTGTGCCTAATGATTATGCTATCATGATTCCGAAAACCGATGATGGGCGTGTTTTATTTGCAGTGCCTTGGCATAATAAGGTGGTTGTTGGAACAACAGATGTTCAAAAAGAGAAAGCGGAACTAGAACCTAGAGCGCTTGAAGAAGAGATTGATTTTATTCTCGAAACTGCTGGGCGTTTCCTGACAAAGAAACCGCAGCGATCTGATGTTAAATCGGTATTTGCTGGACTTAGACCTCTAGCAGCTCCAACTGGAGAAGGTAAAAAAACAAAAGAAATTTCTCGAGGACATAAGATTTATACATCTGATGCTGGTTTAGTTACTATTACGGGTGGAAAATGGACAACTTACCGACAGATGGCTGAAGAAACAATTGATGTTGCATCGAAAGTAGCTGCTCTGGAATTAAAGAAATCTGTGACTCGTAATTTACCACTACATGGATGGAAACAGAATGTAGACTTGAACGATCCACTTTATTTTTATGGTTCAGATTCAGAAAAAATTCTTGATTTAGCTCGTTCCAGTAAAGAATTGGCTACTTGTTTAAGTCAAGATCTCGGAATTATCAAGGCGCAGGTTGTATGGGCAGTTCGAAATGAAATGGCACGTACGCTTGAGGATGTTTTATCACGAAGAACCAGAGCTTTATTGTTGGATGCTCGTGAGAGTGCTCGAATTGCACCCGAGGTTGCTGTAATTATGGCAATTGAACTTGAGCAAGATGAAGTTTGGATTCAAAATCAAATAGAAGAATATATAAGTTTAGCAAACAACTATATGTTGAACTAAAATACTTACCCAAAAA
>NZ_JBFFKR010000170.1:0-7563 GCF_041555295.1 Ancylomarina sp.
CTTGTATCATGCCTCACTATTTAGATAATCCATTTTATTTACTTATTTTTGCAGTTCCTTAAAACCAATCCGATTAGATAATGATTTCTGAATCAGAATATGATGATATACGTCCTTATTGCGACTCCGAAGTGTCGGAAGTAATAGAACGACTAATTAAGAATGACGATTTTTTAAAATTTGCTTTACAATTATTCCCCGATTTATCTCGAGAAAAAATTGAAGGTAGTTTGTCACAGGTAAAAACGGTTGACGATTTTCAGTCGATGTTTATAGTCCCCTTGGCGAATAATATCATAAAAAATACGACAAAAGGAATCAGTATCGAAGGATTAGATAAATTGGATAATAACGAGAGTTACCTTTTTATATCAGATCACCGAGATATTATTCTGGATTCTGCTCTTCTGAATATTCTGTTATATCGAAATGGTTTTTCAACAACTGAAATTGCGATCGGATCTAATTTATTGATCAAACCGTGGATTAGCGACTTGGTAAAGCTTAATAAAAGTTTTGTTGTCAAGCGAAATTCGTCGGTGCGTGATATGTTGGTGAATTCGAATCATCTATCATCATATATTGGACATGCTATAAACACGAAGAAATCTTCGGTTTGGATTGCACAGCGTGAGGGAAGAACAAAGGATGGTGACGATAGAACACAACAAAGCTTATTAAAGATGTTACAGATGAGTGGTAATAAAACCTTCTCTGAGCATTTTAAAGATTTAAGAATTGTTCCTGTTGCTATTTCATATGAGTATGAGCCATGCGATGCTTTAAAGTCACGCGAACGTTTCTTGAAAGAAACTGACGAGGGCTATAAGAAAACTCCAAAGGACGATCTATTAAGTATGCTTAGGGGACTGACTAATGAAAAAGGGCGTGTTCATTTTAGAGTTGGGAAGCCAATTTCGAAGATGCTTGATGTGATAGAAGAAATGGATGATAGTCGTGATAAGCTTAAAGCTTTGGCTGATTTGATTGACTATAAGATTCATAAAAACTTCAAACTTTGGCCTGATAACTATATTGCTTTTGATATTTTGAATAAGACTGACGAATATCAAGATAAATATACGGATGAGGAAAAGGAATTATTCTTAAAACATATGGACAAGAAGTTGGGAACTGTTGATGTTGACCATGAAAGACTTAGGGAGATTTTCTTTGAAATATATGCTAATCCAGTGAAAAATCAGATAGAGTTAACAAAGCCTGATTTTATACTAGATAACCAATAAGATTTAATTGATTACGAATACCAATAATAATAAGGATGAAACTAATTAAATTTCTTTTGATAATGTCTACCTTCCTAATTATGGTAGCAAGTGTTTTAAACCTTCTACATTCAACAGGAGAATCTGGAGACAAAACAGGTATTTATATTGAAGTGGTTGTGATGTTTATATTAACGCTAACCATGGTTCTTGTAAATAACCTGGAAAAGAAAATAAAGGATTTGGAGCAAGATAAGTAAAGCTCTAATTTTGTTTTATCAAGTAATAGAATTGAAATGATAAAGTTTAAACGACATATAAAGGTTGATGGTGAGGTTTTTGAAACCTGGATGGGACTGGAGATTAAGAAAAAAGGTGGAAGACCTAATATTGGTATTTATTACTATACCGATGATCCCGATTTGGAAATGAGCGAGCATCATTTGATTAAAGCTAATTTTCAAAGTAAGGATGAGGCAGTAAAGCACGGTTGTTTATTTATGCGAGGTATGTATAAAGATATGATTAAGCGTGAACAAGGCCTTGTCAATAAAAAAGAGGACAAAGAAGATATGGACTTTTAGGTTCAATCTGTTAGATATTTCAAAACCATCGGATTTTTATCCGATGGTTTTTTTATGCAATGGATTTAGCTATTTGTTGAAAATAAAAAAGGCCATCTCTTGAGAGATGGCCTTTGCAATATAATATGAGTTTAAGAATTATTTCATCTTAATCTCGCGTAATGCTAAGTTTAACTCAACCAATTGTGCATCTGATACTGTAGATGGAGAATCAATCATGACATCCCGACCCGAATTGTTTTTAGGGAAAGCAATGACGTCACGGATAGATTCGATACCAGCAAATAGTGAAGCTAAACGGTCAAATCCGAAAGCAATACCACCATGAGGAGGTGCACCATATTTGAATGCATTCATTAGGAAACCAAATTGCTCTTGAGCTTCTTCATCGGTAAAACCTAAATGCTTAAACATTTGAGCTTGAAGATCTGTGTCGTGAATACGAATAGAACCGCCACCAATCTCAACACCATTAATAACCAAATCGTAAGCATTAGCACGAACAGCACCTGGATCAGACTCCAATAAGTGAAGATCTTCTTTCTTAGGAGATGTAAATGGATGGTGCATGGCGTGGAAACGCTTATTGTCTTCATCCCACTCCAATAGAGGGAAATCTACAACCCAAAGTGGAGAGAATTTCTCGTTATCTTTTAATCCAAGTTGAGAACCCATTTCAAGACGCAACTCAGAAAGCTGAGGAAGCGTTGTGTTACGATCACCAACAAGAACTAACAATAAGTCACCTGGCTTAGCATTACATGCCTCAGCCCACTTCTGTAGGTGTTCAGTAGAGTAGAATTTATCTACAGATGATTTGAAAGAACCATCCTCGTTATATTTCACGTAAACCAGACCTTTAGCACCAATTTGTGGTTTTTTCACAAAATCAGTTAGCTTATCCAATTGCTTACGTGTATAAGTAGCACAACCTGTCGCACAGATTGCTCCAATATATTCAGCATCATCAAATACTTTGAAATCATTTCCTTTAGCAATAACGCTTAGGTCAACAATTTTCATATCGAAACGTATGTCAGGCTTATCGTTACCATAGTAAGTCATGGCATCAGCATAGTCCAACTTTGGGAAGTCGAAGTTTAACTCAACATTCTTCAATTTCTTGAATAAGTGCTTCGTTAGGCTTTCGAAAGTATTTAAGATATCATCTTGTTCTACGAATGCCATCTCGCAATCAATCTGAGTAAACTCAGGCTGACGGTCAGCACGAAGGTCTTCGTCGCGGAAACATTTTACAATTTGGTAATAACGGTCGAAACCAGAAATCATCAACAATTGTTTGAATACCTGAGGTGATTGTGGCAAAGCATAAAACTCACCTGGATTCATACGCGATGGTACAATAAAGTCACGAGCTCCTTCTGGAGTAGACTTAATCAATGCTGGCGTTTCAGTTTCAATAAAATCCAGTTGATCAAGGAAATTACGAATCTCGATACCCATCTTATGACGAGTAATTAAGTTTTCACGAACACAGTTACGACGTAAATCAAGGTAACGATACTTCATTCTTAGCTCGTCTCCACCGTCCGTGTTATCTTCGATAGTAAATGGAGGTGTAATAGACTTACTCAATACTTCAAGCTTGTCAGCAATGATCTCAATATCTCCAGTTGGGATTTTTGAGTTTTTACTTTGACGTTCATGAATGGTTCCAGTAATTGAAACAACAAATTCACGGCCTAATTTTCTAGCCTGAGCACATAGCTCTGGATTGGTTTCCATGTCGAAAACAAATTGAGTAATACCATAACGATCACGAAGATCGACAAAGGTCATTCCTCCCAAGTCACGAGCTTTTTGTACCCAACCACTAAGGGTTACAGTTTCTTTTATATTCTGAATTCTTAATTCACCACAAGTATGAGTTCTATACATCTTATTCCTATTTTATTAACTTTGCGAAAATACTAAGTTTTTGTGAATTAGTATAGATTTTTTTTGAAATAGGGCAGGCTTTTGCATTTTATCTTGTTTAGAGACAAAACTGTAGCTCTTTTTTTAATTCGATTAGTAACATTCAACAATAATAATTCTTTATTTATAGCATCTTATGGGAGAAATGATCAATCCATTTTCAGACGAATATTTTATGAAGCAAGCTTTGGAAGAAGCGCATAAAGCTTTTGATGAGGACGAAATTCCTGTGGGAGCTATTGTTGTATGTAATAATCGAATTATTGCAAGAGCTCACAATTTAACGGAACGCTTAAACGATGTCACCGCTCATGCTGAGATGCAGGCTATTACGGCTGCTGCAAATTATTTGGGAGGTAAGTATTTAAAGGATTGCACTCTATATGTGACATTAGAACCTTGTAATATGTGTGCTGGTGCCTTAGCTTGGTCACAAATAAGTCGTATTGTTTATGGTGCAAGCGATAAGAAAAGAGGTTATACAGCATTCTCACCTTCACCATTGCATCCAAGAACCGATCTAGTAACGGGTGTTTTAGAGGAAGAGAGCGCTAGTTTGGTAAAGCTTTTTTTTCAGAAGAAAAGGTAAGGTGTGTTATTTTATGATCCCTAATTTTGAAACACCAATCAAAAGCATTAATTTAGCAAACTGAAAATCCTAGAAGAAGTAATTAGGGGTTTTATTAGGGGTAATTTAACCTTTTACCATTTTAGGATCACTACAATCCAACCATTTATATCATCCATCTCTTTTCGTTGAAAGTGTTTATAATCTTTTGTAGATTTGTGTATTATTGTACAATATATTCTGTAATAGATTGTTTTAGGAACTACATTTTTAATAATAAAACATTAAAAAAAAGATATTATGAGCGCGCATAACGAGGCTAAAATGGGTGATATTGCAGAAACAATTCTATTACCTGGAGATCCATTAAGAGCAAAATATATTGCAGACAATTTTCTAGAAGATGTGGTTTGTTATAACAAGGTGAGAAATATGTTAGGTTTCACTGGAACCTATAAAGGAAAACGTATTTCTGTACAAGGAACTGGTATGGGTGTGCCTTCAATTGGTATTTATACTCACGAGTTAATCACTCAATATGGTGTTAAGAATGTGATTCGCATTGGAACCTGTGGTTCCTTTAATCACGATGTGAAGGTGTTTGATGTGATTCTTGCTATGACTTCTTGTACAGATTCAGCAATGAACAAAAACCTTTTCAGAGGGATGGACTATGCGCCATGTGCTGATTTTGGTTTGTTGACCGATGCACACCAGTCAGCCAAAGAACAAGGTGTTAATATTAAAGTTGGAGCAACTCTAACTTCAGATATCTTTTATCACGACTTAGATAATAATCCAGAGCCATTTAAAATTTGGGCTGACTATGGCGTACTAGCTGTAGAAATGGAAGCCACTGCTTTATATACAATCGCTGCTCGTCATAAGGCTAAAGCATTAGCGATTTTGACTGTAAGCGATCATATTTTAACAGGAGAAGAAACAACCGCTGAAGAGCGCCAAACATCATTGAATACAATGATTACAATTGGATTGGAAACTGCAATCAAGCAATAATTTTAGATCAGATTCGATTGCATTACAAAAGGAGAAACTTGGGGGTTTCTCCTTTTTTTATACCCTGAACTGAAATGCTTAGCCTAACCAGGTTTTAAACTCTTTCACTCTTTCCCGACTCACGATAATTTCATCCTGTTGATAGTTGTTCATTTTAATTTTCAGGCGACTGTTTGAATACGCTAAAATATCCTTTATCGAATCGATATTGATGTAATATTTCCGACTGACCCTGAAGAATACAAGTGGGTCGAGTAATTCTTCCAATTGTTCCAGCGAGTTATCTATGGGGTAGCTTCGTCCTGTTTTTGTATAAATGAAACTGGCTTTATTCTCACTGTAAAAACATTCCACATCTTCTGTTTTGATACTTCGGATATGTTGCCCCACTTTTACCGTAAACCGCTCCTTGTAATTATTCTGATACGATGATAAAAGCTGCTTGATTTGTTCCATCGGTATGGAGGAATGCTGCTCTTCCTTTGCAGGATTGAAATGCTTGTATTTTTTGATTGAGTTTTCCAGTGCATCCTTATCTATGGGCTTGAGTAAATAGTCGATGCTATTCAGCTTGAAAGCTTTTAAAGCATATTGATCGTAAGCTGTTGTGAAAATAATGCAGGATGTTATTTCCATCTGCTCAAATATTTCAAAGCTCAAGCCATCGGAAAGTTGAATGTCCAGAAAAATTAATTCGGGTTGCTCATTTTCTCTGAACCACTCTTTAGCTTTGGCAACCGAGTGGAGCGTTTTCATTACACTGAGACCTTCAGTATTCAACATGCGTTCCAATCTGCGTGCTGCAGGTTTCTCATCTTCTATTATGACTATATTCATTGCAATTAATTGGGGATAAGGGGAAGTTTAACACAAAACTGTTCTGGTGTTTCTTCTATAATAACATCAGTATCAGTGAAATATTTGTAACGTGCTTTAATATTCTCCAAACCCAAATTGTGAGACCTTTGAATTGTATTCTTTTTATTAATTGTATTGCTAACTATTAAAAAATCCCCTTGAGTTTCGATCTTAATAAATATTGGCTTTTCATCGGATATTGCGTTGTGTTTAAAAATATTTTCAAGTAAAATCTGAAGAGCCAAAGGAATAGTTAAATAATTATTACTCGCATAATTAATGTGTGTATTTAAAGTAACACCTTTTTCGAATCGTATCTTTTGCAAGAAAATGTACTGATCTGCAAAGTTCAATTCTTCTTCTAAACTAACCAATTCTTTATCCTTCTGATCTAGTACATAGCGATAAATATGCGATAAGCGGGAAATAAATTTTTGAGCTGTGGCAGGATTTTCATCTACCAAAGAAGAAAGAACGTTCAAACTGTTGAATAAAAAATGTGGATCGACCTGATTTTTTAAGGCTTCGTATTGGGAGGCAATATTCTGATTCTCCAATAAAGCTTTTTGTGTTAAAGCAATTTTTAATTCTTGCATGGAGCCTTTAGCATGAAAAAATGTAGCAATACCCAATGACAATACGATGTAGAAAAGATGCATCCACAAATAACGACCTTTGAAGAAATGCTCGAAAGGAATATTTTTAAGTTTCACTAACAAGTAATAATCGATAAGTAGAACAACTGTTACAACATAAACGACAGTGATAACAATTCCCAAAACAAGACGTTTCTTTCCCTGTGTTTGCCAATTATATTTCCAATCTAAGAATGTGGAAATCATACTGCAGCCCATAGCTAATCCGAAACAGTACATCACCGAAATAATAATGGAAGCATAGAAAATATTCCAATTAAGTCTGTTGAGCATGATTAGTAGTGTAATTACGATTGATATGAGTGTCAATTGTAATGACAACTTTAGATCTTTCTTTAATCTAATTTTTAATTCGCTAGTTTGCATTTTGTGCTTTAAGTAATAAACTTGCCCTTTCTTTTCCCCACATTGGGTAAAAGGCTGAAGGTGCTTTAAAGTTATCAAACTTTTTTAATGATGTTTTTATCATCTCATAAAAGGGCTTGGTGTCTTGCCCGAAGAGTTTTGCCATATTGATTTGATATTCGGCTAATAAATAAAGTGGACGTGGATTATTGGTGTCTAATTGTATGGCTGTTCGGTAATCTTTTATGATTGAGGCGGATAATTTTTGTCCATTATTCATCTGATCTAAAGTCACCCATGCTGTATTGATTAGTGCTTGTAAACAAAAAAGTTCTGAGTTATGACTTGATATTTTCTTTGCCTTATCGAGA
>NZ_JBFFKR010000171.1:0-7532 GCF_041555295.1 Ancylomarina sp.
CTTGATGAAGAAAAGAAAGCTACAATGGTGAGTAGTTTGATGGTTGTTCTCTGTTCTGACAAGGATGTAACACCTGTTATAAATACGGGAAGCTTGTATCAATAGTATATAAAATATGACAAAAAAGAAATCCTTTGTTTTGCGATTGAATCCAGAAATTTATAAGAAATTGGAGAAATGGGCTGCTGACGAATTTCGGAGTGCTAATGGGCAAATTGAGTGGATTATTGATAAGGCCCTTAAAGAGTCTGGGCGAATAAAAAAAGATGCTCCAGATTTGAAAAAAATTGATGAGCCTGAAGATTAAAAGAAGCTGAAGAGGTTATTGCTAGTCAATAACCTCTTTTTTTATAACAAGCTATATTACACTCTTCAATTGACTTCATTCAATGAGAATGACCATTTTGCTTCTTTTTTATAAATATTGCATAGCTTTGCAGGTAATTAGGTTTCCTAAAGGGGAATTAAAAGGGAATCCGGTTTAATGCCGGAGCTGTTCCCGCAGCTGTATGTCCTGTTCGTTAAGTCGAATTGAATGTTTAAACGATAAAGCCACTATTTATAACTCAAAAATTTTGAGGAGAATGGGAAGGCGTTTGAATGGATAAGCCAGAAGACCTGCCTGTTAATTTTTTATATTCGTAACTTCGGGAGTTGAGTACGAGATTATGACTGTTTGGTTGTATCTTCTTTTCTGCTTCCCATTCTAATCTTATGTAATGGGTGTTCGTCAATTATTGATGCTAAGCACAATGCTTAGTTTATTCCTAGTCCTATCTTGTGGAAAATCTACAAACAAGAAAACTGTTTCTAAACCGGAAATTCTAACTGAATTCGTTGATTCGTCTTTCTATTTCGAATCTAATATCAAGCATGCTAAAGGTTTTAGAATAGAGATGCATAATGGATATAAAGAGCTTTCTGTTCTTGACCCTTGGAACAAAGGGGAGGTTTTTCAAAAATATTATCTCATTCCCAGAGGAAAAAAGAAGAGTCTCAGTTTGCCGTCAGATGGTCAAATTATCGAGGTTCCTATCAGAAGTATTGCTGCTCTGTCTAGCACTCAGATTGGCATATTGAACTTTTTGGGTGTCACAGATAAAGTAGTAGCCGTTTCATTAACTGATAGAGTTTATAATGAAAAGCTTTCGAAAAGAGTTGAAAGTGGTGATGTTATTGGAGTTGGACATGCTGCGACTCTTGATTTTGAGAGAATTGTTGATTTATCTCCTGATCTAGTTATGGTTGCTGGATTTATGAAAATATCCAATGATGAAACAAAATTGATAAGTGCAGGATTGCCAGTTGCTTTTAATATTGAATGGATGGAAAGTAGTCCTCTTGCGCGTGCGGAGTGGTCTAAGTTCATTGCTGCATTTTTTAATTTGGAGTATAAAGCTGATAATCTATTTACTGATCTTGAAAACCGATACTCAAGCATAAAATCAAAAATTACAAATGTTGAAGATAAACCAGATGTCATTTCTGGTTACCATTACAAGGGAGTCTGGTATATGCCGGGAGGGCAGAGTTATTTGGCTCAACTGTTACGCGATTCTAAAGGTGAATATTGTTGGTTTTCTGACTCAACACAAGGAAGTATTCCTCTCAGTTTCGAGGTTGTTCTAGAGAAACAGTCAGGTTCTAAAATTTGGTTTGGCCCAGCGCATTGCCAAAGTCTAAAAGAAATGAAAGACTTAGATGAAAGGTATACTTTATTTCAGGCTTATAAAGACGGGCAAGTTTATTCTGTTACTAAGCGTACAAATAATAAGGGGGCAAATGATTATTATGAATCGGGAGTGATATGTCCAGATTTATTACTGAAGGATATAGCTAAAGTTTTACATCCAGAGTTATTTCCTGATCATGAACTGTATTTTTATCAGAAATTAGACTAAGAGATTGTGAACTAGTACAGAAAAAATAATTGAATTTAGAAATGCAGAATAAAACTAAAATAATACTATTTATAGGTCTTTTTGTCCTTATCGCCCTGTTTTTAGTTGTCGATCTTGTCCTTGGGAGTGTAAGTATTCCTTCCGAAAAAATTCTGGCAATTTTGATGGGGGAGGATGTTAAAACATCTTGGAATTATATCATATTGAATTTTAGATTACCAAAGGCCATTACTGCAATTCTTGTAGGGGCTGGTTTGTCTGTCTCTGGATTGATGATGCAAACTCTATTTCGAAACCCTTTGGCAGGTCCATACGTCCTAGGGATAAGTTCTGGAGCTAGTTTGGGAGTCGCATTAATGGTTATGGCTTCAGTTTTGCTACCAGGTATTTTTGGAGCAATCTATAGTTTTCTTGGTAGTTGGGCTCTTGTTGTATCGGCTATCGCTGGTGCTTCTATAATATTTGTGATTATAGGAATGGCTTCTATTCGTATTTCCGATAGTGTTTCGTTATTGATTATTGGAATCATGTTTGGGAGTATAACTGGTGCAGTGGTGAATATTTTACAATATTTTAGTGATCCAGAGCAGCTGCAAAGTTTTATTGTCTGGACTTTTGGTAGTCTTAGTGGTGTTACTTGGAATGAGATGCACTTAATGGCTCCTGTTGTTGTTATGGGTTTATTGATGTCTTTTGTGTTGATAAAACCATTGGATGCTTTGTTATTAGGTGAAAATTATGCCCGTGGAGTTGGTATATCTGTGAACAGAACTCGAATTTGGGTTATTATTAGTACAGCTCTCGTTGCGGGTACTTTAACGGCATTTACGGGTCCTATTGCCTTTATTGGAGTAGCTGTTCCACATATGGCAAGATCTATCTTTGGTACTGCCAGTCATAAGGTTTTATTACCCGCAGTTGTTCTTATTGGGGCAGCATTAATGTTGGTTTGTGATATTCTTTCTCAAGTTCCAGGAAACCAAACGACATTACCAATTAATTCAGTAACCGCTATATTTGGTGGACCTGTTGTAATTTGGGTGATACTTAGCAGTAGAAGTGTAAAGGCTTCTTTTTCCTAAAGAAATATTTCAATTGAAGATTTAGTTTGAATTGTGTACTTAGAAATTATTATTGATTGTGAGTGATACTTACTGTAAAGATATATTAGAAACCGATGGCTTATCGATTGGTTATAAGCAAAAGAGGAGCGAGGATTTATGTCTTTTATCTGATCTTAACCTAACTGTTCGAAGAGGAGAGTTGGTCTGCCTGCTTGGGCCTAATGGTTCTGGTAAATCGACTTTGATGCGAACGATAGCAGGATTACAAGCTCCATTGAAAGGAAGAACTTTAGTTGAGGGTATTCCAATCCGTGAACGCAATTTTAGTGAGATTGCACGTTTACTAAGTATTGTTTTGACTGAAAGATTACAGGTCGGGAATCTTTCAGTTTATCACATTGTATCTCTTGGGAGACACCCATATACATCGTGGATGGGAAGATTATCGGATAAGGATGAATCAATGATTAAGTGGGCACTTGAGCAAGTGGGCTTATGGAAATACGCAAATAAGTTTATAAATGAATTGAGTGATGGTGAGCGTCAGCGAGTGATGATTGCTAAAGCATTGACTCAGGATACGCCTTTGATTATGCTGGATGAGCCAACAGCGCACCTGGATTTGCCCAATCGTGTTGAGATTATGCGACTACTACGAAATCTTGCAAAGGAGACAGATAAGGCTATACTTTTATCAACTCATGAACTTGATTTGGCTTTGCAGGCTGCTGATATTATTTGGCTAATGTCTAAAAACAATGATTTGAAAATTGGAGCTCCTGAAGATTTAGTTCTCTCTGGTTGTATTGAAGATACATTCAAGAATAAATCATTCAGTTTTGATAGAAAATCTGGGAATTTCATCATGAATTATCAGAAAAAGCAAACAATTCAATTGATTGGTAACGATGTTATGGGATTTTGGACTCAAAGAGCACTTTCACGTGAAGGTTATCAAGTTACTAGTGAAAAAACAGATAATTGTTCCATTAATTTGATTGAGGATAGAATGGAATGGGAGATTCATAATAATGGTGAGGTGACTATTTGTAAGAGCATACAGGAGTTATTGCTTGGCTTGAATACATATTTGTAAAGATTAAAAATAAGCTGTTCGTGTGAGCCTTATTCTATAGGACCACTTGTTGTAGAGATTAAGTTCAATATCTATGTGGTTATTAGTATTATAGGCAAATGTCGTTTTTGTGTTTATGCCTGACTGTCAGTTGTTAAGCATGTTTATATAGCCTTGGTGATTACCCATTTTTATTGAGTGGAACTTAACCCTAGTAAAGTTTTTTGAAAAATATGCACACTTTTTTTCTCTATAAAGCAGTGTATATAGGGGGAGTGTAGTTTATTATGTTGATACTTTAAAATCATAAAAAAATGAGATTTTTACGCTCTGAAATTTGCAAAGCTTAAGAAAACCGTTATATTTGTGTGTGATTCAGATAAAAAAACATTTTTATTAACCCAAAAAACTTATAAATTATGAACAAGGCTCAATTAATTGAAGCAATGGCTAACAAGGCCGGTTTAACTAAAGCTGATGCAAAAAAAGCTCTTGATGCTTTTATCGAAACTACTTCTGAAGCTCTTAAAGGTGAAGATAGAGTAGCTCTTATCGGATTTGGTTCATTTTCTGTTTCAACTCGTGAAGCTAGAACTGGAAGAAACCCTCAAACTGGTAAGCCAATTGATATTCCAGCTAAAAAAGTTATTAAATTCAAAGCAGGTTCTGAGCTTGTTGATGTAATTCAATAATTCAAGAATAAGAAATTTTAGAGGAGGTTATCTTTTAACCTCCTTTTTTTATGTCATTTAGGTTAGATAATAACCTAAATTTAGAATAGCGGTAGTTTCGATTATCGCTATTTTTATTTTTAAATAGATATGAATCTTAAGCAGAAAAAAGATTTGATTCAATTTCTCGAAACAGTAATGCTTGAAGGCAGAATTGAATTGATTGATAAAAATGTAAATGAACGAACAAGATATGTTACTGTTGTTCTAGAAAATATATTCCAACCTCAGAATGCTAGTGCAGTTATGCGTTCTTGTGATTGTTTTGGGGTGCAAGATTTACATGTGATTGAAAATTCAAATAAATATGAGCTCAATCCTGATGTTGTTATGGGCTCATCGAAATGGATAAATCTAAAAAGATATAATTCAAAGGATGAGAACACGCTTGATGCAATTAACAGTTTAAAGAAGGAGGGTTATAGAATTGTAGCGACCACACCACACACTAATGATATTTTGCTTCCTGATTTTGATCTTACAAAAGGGAAGTCTGCTTTCTTTTTTGGAACTGAACTTACGGGATTATCAGATGTTGTAATGGATCATGCAGATGAGTTTGTAAAAATTCCGATGTATGGGTTTACTGAAAGTTTTAATATCTCTGTGTCTGCTTCGCTTGTGTTGAATCATTTGGCATCAGCACTTCGTCGTTCAAATGTTGATTGGCAATTGACTGAGGAAGAGAAGTTAGATTTGAAATTAGAGTGGTATAAGAGATCAGTAAAAAGTAGCGAGAAAATGATTGAACGCTTTATGAAACATCTGGAATCGCAATAAAATGAACCGATTTGTTTACTTTCTCGCATTATTTGGTTAAATTTAGCTAGATCTAATGGTTTTTTTTTCGTCATTCACGAAAAGATTATTAAATTTGGTCACGGAAATTTAAGTGTTCGTAAATTCTTAAGTTTTTATTTTAAAATTGGTATAATAAAATTAATCATATGAATTGTGTTATAATTGATGACGATAAGCTTTCAAGAAAAGTTATTGAAAGTTATATTGAAAGAACAGATTATCTGACACTTATTGCTTCTTATCCAAGTGCAATTGAGGCTATTAATGAGATTAAGAAAAATGATCCTATTGATTTGATTTTTCTTGATGTTGAAATGCCTGAAATGACTGGGATGGAGTTCTTGAATAGTTTGAATACAACACCTCAAGTTATTATTATCTCATCCAAAGAGCAATATGCATTAGAAGCTTTTGAGTATGATGTCTCAGATTATTTGTTAAAACCAATTTCTTATAGCCGCTTTTTTAAAGCTGTTAATAAGGTTAATAGCCGTGTTCAGCAAAGTGGAAGTGCAATAATTGCTCCAGAAAATAATGAAATATTTATTAAAAGTAACTCTACTCTTGTAAGACTTCATTATGATGATATTCTTTGGGTTGAAGCACTTGAGAACTATGTGGTAGTTAATACTTTTACCGATAAGTACACGATCCATTTTACGATGAAAGCGATTGAAGATAAGATGCCTTCTCATTTATTCTCAAGAATTCATCGTTCATACGTTGTGAATTTAAAGAAGATTGAAATGATAGAGGATAATTCAGTGGTTATCACAACTGATGGAGGATCTAAGTCAATTCCTATTGGAAAATCTTATCGTGAAAAATTGATGGGAGATATCAATTTGATGACTCGTTAAGAGCTTCTCATAAAAATATTATAAAGGGTTTGCACAAGCAAGCCCTTTTTTTGTACCATGTCGCTATATGAAGAGATTCATTTGATATTTCGGCTTACTTTTTAAATCCGTATTTTTAGATCTCAAGGATTACTGATGTTTTTATACTTATCGTTTTCTTTTGGTCGGAATTTTTAAGATTTTTGTAGTCTATTAAATTTAAGTTTATGATTTCCAATCGACAATTATTTCTACAACACGTTGCAACGACCTCGGACTATCCAATTTCACTTGAAATTGAAAGAGCCGAGGGTATATATATGTACACCCCGGAAGGGAAAAGATACCTCGATCTGGTATCGGGTGTATCAGTTAGTAATCTTGGTCATGGTCACCCTCGTGTAAAACAAGCTGTGAAAGATCAGGTGGATAAGTATATGCATTTGATGGTATATGGTGAATTTATTGAAACGCCTCAGGTTAAGTTAGCCAAGCTGTTGGTTGATAACCTGCCCGAGAAACTGAATTCAGTTTATTTTGTGAATTCAGGTAGTGAAGCAAATGAAGGGGCTATGAAATTAGCCAAGCGATATACAGGACGAAGTGAAATCATTCACTTTAGAAATGCCTATCATGGTAGTACACATGGGGCATTAAGTGTATTGGGTGATGAAGAAATGAAAAATGCATATCGTCCACTTTTGCCCGATATTCGCCAGATTGAATTTGACAATATTGTTGATCTTCAAAATATAACAGACAAAACTGCTTGTGTGATTTTAGAACCTATTCAGTCAGAAGCTGGTTTAATTATTCCTACCCAAGAGTTCTTGGATACTTTACGCAAACGCTGTGATGAAACGGGTGCCCTTTTAATCTTTGATGAAGTACAGATGGGCTTTGGACGTACAGGTAAGTTGTTTGCTTTTGAACATTTCAATGTGGTGCCTGATATTCTAACTCTTGCTAAAGCAATGGGTGCAGGGATGCCAATTGGAGCCTTTATTTCTAAAAAAGAAATTCTGGACAGTTTTAAATCAAACCCGATGTTGGGGCATATAACAACTTTTGGCGGTCATCCTGTTTCTTGTGCTGCTGCTTTAGCAGGATTGGAAGTTCTA
>NZ_JBFFKR010000172.1:0-7516 GCF_041555295.1 Ancylomarina sp.
TTGTCTATTATTTATAAACCATAATATTAAAGCGGCTAATAGAATGATTGATACTCCATTATAAGAAATTACGTATTGCCTTAAAAAGGCTAAAAATGGAGCATAGATAAGAATCACAATCGTAAAAAAAGGAGCAGCATCTCGTTGAAATATGCTATATATAAATATGATACCAAGAGTTATTGTTAGCACATAACCAGCTAGCTCAATTTGATCCCTCAGAATAAAACCAACTATAGCTCCCACTGTTAGTAAATAAAAATAGATGAAAGAACTGAATCCCCTTGACTGTAATCTACTTTTCATACGTACAAATATTTACCATCCTATCTATATATGAATCTTCAGAAAAAAGTAATATATGCTTGTGTAATTCATTACGCAGACGAATCAGATCATCATTATTTAAACTCAATAAATCTTCAAATTTTCGTAAAAAATCTTCATCATTAAATCTCATTGAATCAAAGGGAACAATCTCTTTTTGTCCACCTGAGTTATGAACAAAAGGAATACAACCTTTCAATACTCCTTCGACAGTCGTAATCCCAAAATGTTCATTTATGGCAGGAAATATATAAAATAATGTCTTTTTTAAAATATGATCTATCTCATTAAGGGAAACATTTGGATAAAAAGATAGGTTGGATAATTTTTGTTCACCAGCTATCTTTTTTAAGCTTTCTAGGTAATCAATTCTAATTTTCGAAACGCCACCCATTATAACAAATTTCAGATTAGGGTACTGCTTTGCAAGTCTCATCAAAAATTCAGGTCGCTTATACTCCACGATACGACTAAAAAAAGTAATATTCTCTCTTAAATTGAAATCGTCTTCCTGAAGATTTTCAATTTTCAATTGATTTGATGGGTATATAACCTCTAGCTTCCTATTATGCGCCTCTTCAAATAATTTAGCTGTAAATCTTGAATTAATAACATAATTGGCATTTGCCTGAGGTTCATAAGCTGGATAGAAAGGACGAATAATACACTTGTAAAATAATTTAATCATCTTAAACCGTACGGTTTTAGATTCTAGCTGCGGTAGCAAAGGTGGACCTGACAAATAAAATAAATGAGGACGATCCTGATCTACTAAAACATTTGATGTAAACGTATATACATAATCATAATGATTAGGTATCCTACTAATTTTAATCATATTAAACGGCCACAATAAATACCTAAACAAAACAGGAATTGATTTAATAAATGAGGAGGCAATAGGCAATCGAAGTTTAGAATAATCAGCAACTACACCTGCTTCATTCAACAATTCACTATTAGGAGCATCATCCCAAAAGATAGTGGGCTTTATTCCCTTCTTGTTTAAACCTTTGATAAGTGACAAGACACAAGTTTGAACACCACCTGCAGCTGTTAGGTCGTAAATAATTGCTACTTTCATTATAATATTATTATTTTGAAATCAATTTTAGAGTGTCAAAAAAATGCTTTATTTGATTTTTAGAACCAAATGTTTCTTCAATAAAATTAAAACTGTTGGTCACAATTTCTTTATTAAGTTTCCGATCGTTAAACAGCCTAACAATCTGTCTTGCAAGACTTAAATAGTTATAATTATTGCAAACATCAAAATGAAGCCCTGTGATATCATTTTGCACCATTTCTTTACATCCTCCTGTATTTGAACAAATAACCGGAGTCCCTGCAAGCATAGATTCAAGAATAGTTCGCGGAAAAGGTTCTCTATCAGATGTTAAACAAAAGATATCTAAATCCTTGAGTATCTCTATTGAATCCTTACGATAGCCCCAAAACGTAACATAAGAATCGACTTCTAATTCTTTAGCCAACTGCTTTAAACTAGCTTCAAAATTATATTCTTTGGGAACCGCTTTCCCCACAATATGAAAATGAGCCTCTGGAATTTCTTTAATGATGTGAGGGATTGCACGAATGAATAAATCGGGTTGTTTATAACCAGTCAGCCGACCTAAAAAGCCAATATTAAAGCGTGATTTTTTTAAAAGAGAATTCTGGTGATTATTCAACCGTTTATTTATCGAATCAATATCAATCGTATCATGACAAACACTAACATTAGGATGCATATCTTCATAATAATCTTTAACATCCTCAGAAACAGCAATTATTGAATATGCACGCTTAACTTGGTTTAAGTTAACCTGTTTCTTTTTTGAAAAATATTCGCGCGTGTAAATAGCAACTTTAATTCCTGCCCATTTTGCAGCTAACGAAACTCGGAAACTGGCAGCAAAAGTGTTACATAAAATGATATCAAACTGTTGCTTTTTTAGCCATTTCATTAAGAACAATGAGCTAAGTTGATAAAGACCTGGATATTTTCTTCGTGGTCCACTATATTTCTTTACATGTACCTTAAAACCCTTCTCCTCTAGATAATTAGATAATGCCCCATAACCAGGAGTCATCATTTCAAATTTAATATCATTAGGAAGTGTTTTTAACATATCAGTAATTGCATATTCAGCTCCACTAATAATGTCATTTCTAGTATGAACTATAAGAATCTTCATAAAAATGGAATTCTATTTTTAATTTTTTTCAAAAATGTGTAGAAAGGAATAGAGTTAAATCGTCTTTCAATATTTATTAGCTTGTCCTCTAATATTTCTATTGTACCATGGGCTGCAGACAATTGTAATTCAAGCTGCCTTTTGTCCATTTTTTCTAACCATGATAGTTCAGAGTAATATGTTCCAATATCTGATTTAATTTGAAGCATGGGTGCATAAGAATTGTCCAAAATTGAGTCAGGTAAATTCTTTCGATTATTCTTATTTTGAATCATTCCTTCAATAAGCTTTATTAGCCTACCAGTTGCATCTTCATGTTGAAACAACTGCTCATTCAGTAAGAATTCCTGATAATCCAATTTAACTATTGGAGGATTAATTAATTCTTCGACTACATTTGAAATATGATTTTGGGAAGATATTACCCATGCTGATTCAAAATAATGAGGTGTATTATGATAATCGAGCAGAGCTACTGGTGATTTTAACACCATTGCTTCTAATAATGTCGTAGATGGTGTCGTAATAACAGCATCAACCTCTTGGATAATTTCGTGAATTTCGTGGCCATTAAGATCAGTTAAGGTATTTTGGATATTCAACTTTTTAGAAAGATCACCTGATAATCTCCATATTATTTCAATATCATTTCTTTCTCTAAAGAAATCTCTCAAATTCTTTAATGACTCAATCGTTATTATTTCTTGTTCTTTTGTAAAAGCTGGAGTTTTTGCAGTACAAACTAAAATCTTACCCTTTTTCACTTTTAAATGTGAAAAATCATGCCTAATATTTTCAATATATTTAAGACGTGGCATACCAACAATCTCACATTTACCTCGATTCCCCCAACTTTCTAATATCCTATAATCTTTATATCCTAAGCAAGCTATTTTATTTGCAAAAGCAGGTTGGTTTATTGGATTCAAAACACCATCAACACGATGGCCATTTGACTCATAGTCCCAAGTTCTTCTCCACTCTAAAATACCATCCATCAATTGCAAAGTAAGAATACCATGCTTCTTACAAGTCGCTACAATATTTCCTAGTTCACACCAATGCTCATCAGGAACAATTACCAAATCCGGATTTTCTTCAATTATTTTATTGGGTTGATATTTCTCAAAATAAAAAAAAGACGCTCCTAATTGATTTTCAATAGTTTTAAAATGCCGTCCAATATACTTGGATGGGCCAATTACAGAAATCTTATTCATCTTTTATAAATTGATACTATTTCGAAATTACTCACTGCGAAAAAAGTATTAAACATACAAATAACATATCACTAAACAACTGGTTTATTAACCTTTAAATCTGTATGGCAATTAGAAAATAGCTTACGAACGAGACATAACAAACCTGATTTGAATGCACCAAGAATCTTTTTTAATTCATTTTGTATCTTTTTATCACTGATCAAATTTATATATCGTAAATACATGTAAAAACCACTTATCAATTCTCCTTTTCTAATCTTAATGAATGCTCTATCTAATTTGCAATGATTCAACCTTTTTTTTATAGCAATTCTCACTTTGTGATCAGAGAAATTCTCATACAGTAAATTAAAAAACTTAATATCTTCTTTGTTTCGATATTCAAAATCATTACCAGACCAAACACCACCTTCATGAACTCTGTATACTGACATAACATCTGACAAATACTTTCCTAAACCGTACTCAGCCAAAAGAATAACAAGACAATAATCTCCTTTCTTTGTTTTAAAAAACCATTCTGGAATTGAATTAGAGTTCAAAATATTTCTGTGCAAAACAGATGCCGTAGGAACATTGTTTTGAACAATAACTGACTCCAAATCAACAACTTCATCTATCACACGATCGCCAACACGCAAACGTCTAGAACCAGAACTTTGATCTAGAATTTCGCAATCATTAAAAATAAATGAATACTCAGGATTGGCCTCCATAAAATCAACTTGTTTTTGTAACTTATATGGATCAATCCAATAATCATCACCTTCGCAATGAGCCACATATTTACCTTGACACCTTGGCATAACAATATCGAAATCCGGCTTTAAACCTTGAGAATATTGATTTTTACTTTGTAATAAGGGAATAATCAAATCTGGATATTTATCAACATATTCTTGTATAATGCTTGCCGTATTATCTGTTGAAGCATCATCGCAAATAACAATTTCTATAGGAAACGTTGTTTTCTGAATTAAGAAACCTTCTAATGCTTGAGCAATATAATTTCCATGATTATATGTGATACAGTTTATACTTACAAGGGGTTTGGACATCAGATTACAATTTTATATTTATTTAAATTTCTTTTTCCTATCGAGATAATCCCATATATTAATTCATCTATTTTAATTCAAAAGAGTTTAATAATTTCTTTATCCTCTCCACAGAATTAAACATCAACACATCAATTATTGAAAGATTACTAATAAAATCGTTATCAAACTGATTATAGGTTACCTCCTTTGATTTAATAAATTTCAGATCTATACCAAATTCTTTAAAATAATCTTTAGAATATAATTTTACTCCTCCAATAGCATTAATATATCTAGAGGCATTTTTCTTGTCTGCAAATAGAAATTATCCTTTCACTTCTACTAAGACTCTTAGAATTGGCATACATCTTCGAACTAAATTCAAATTCCGTTTCAATACCTAAATAATCTGCAACCATAACAACCGAGTTTGCTGCCATTTCTGCTATAGTTGGAACTGGATTTATCAAACATTCTTCTAACAGGGGATAAACATCATTAAAAAAAGGTGCTTTAGAGTAAATATGTTTTATCGTTTTCAGCTTCTTAATTGCACAATTACATATCCTAATTTCATTAATGAGTTTGTTTTGACTTGACCTAACTAGTTCTATTCCGAAATACTGGGACGAATTCTTTCGGGAGATTATTCTATTTCTTGCAATCCAACAATTTTTTATGAAATTTACATCATCACAAAAGACAAACTTATTAACTAATTGAATATACCCTAGATAAGGGAAGAAATAAGGTTGCATTATTGCTATTTTCATCAACGATATTTTATGAAAGAGTTCTATTTTCAATAATTTTACCTGTTGGATAAAAGCAGGTCGTATTCAATATAAAATAATGAAATAACTCCTGTACTCTTAAAAACTTTTCATAATTTCATTCTAGCTATAACACTTCTCTCATCACACTCTCCACACCTCTAATTAACAAATGATTGCATTATAAAATTCAACATATCATATTCAACATCATCTTCAATAGACCAATCTAATACATTAGGCCAGTATTGAGCTACAAATACCTTACTATCAACCAACTTTGTTCTTTTAGTTTCATCTTTAATCATAAAAGGATAAATCATTGGACTATTTACATACTCAGCATTTACTCTTAATTTATTAAACGCTCCTAATTTTTCATGCAAAAAAGTGAAATTCTGTTCTCGCGCTTTCTTTAAAAAGGGAATATGCACCGTTTGCTCCTACATCTATCCGCTTAAATAAATGAGACATACGCTCATATGATTCATCTTGCCGAAATTCTCTATTCAATATCTTATTGGTGTAAATACGCGCCATCAGCTATACCAAAAAACTTGCGAGGTGAATAAAACGTATGAACTCCAGAAAGAGGCTCAGCGAAAAAAGCTTGAATATTATCGAATCATCAACATAGCTCGATAAATGAATAACTGTGTTTTGCATTAGACCAAAGTAATTAACATACAAGAATACATCTTTATTAGTTAGGTCGTTATAAGTAAAAAATGGGTTAAAATTCATATTCAATATGGCACTTTTTTATTGGCTCTAGAATAACTTCGCAAATAAAATCGGGGATAAATATCTTCTAAAAATCATTTGCTTTCAAAATATATTCCAAACAATTACGACCTGTATTTAACCGTATGGCATCTGAGTGATATTCCTGCAAATGATTCAATTCCAATTCAAAAAAAACCTCCTATTTCACACATGTTACATCAACTTTTACATATTTACTCATATTAGATATTTTATCTTTCATTTCTTCAGCGGATGAAAACCTAAGTAATATAATACCTAAGGTGGCATTTGAACCATTAAAAACATTCACTTCATCACCCACAGCTTTAAATACATGCTTTTCTAGAATATTTTCACTTAAAGATATTGATATTTCAATATTTTTTAATTTCCCATCTCTTCGACTATGAATAACATAATATGAGTAGAAAAAATTTGATTGGTCATTAATATTACTTATTATTTCATTTCCTAATGCAATCTCAACACTTGACTTTATAGAGTCAAAACAAGTTGTATACCGAATAATCTCTGGTATACAATTACCTCCATTCCTGGGACCAATTTCCATTAAATAAATATTATCATTACTATCAAGCATTACTTCAATATTTATTGCACCTTGCCT
The DNA here is from genome assembly GCF_041555295.1 of Ancylomarina sp. Lineage (NCBI taxonomy): Bacteria > Pseudomonadati > Bacteroidota > Bacteroidia > Marinilabiliales > Marinifilaceae > Ancylomarina > Ancylomarina sp. The sequence continues at coordinate 6,937 of NZ_JBFFKR010000172.1, forward strand.
AAAATCTAACAAGGATAGTAGTCGTTGTATTTCTTCATGTATTTCCTCTTGACTAGAAGAACATAAAGAAGAAGGAAAAGTCATTCCAGTAGGAACAAATGGATTACAGTTTAAATTATTAAATTGATCACCCAAACAGAGAAACTTCAGTTTTCCATCAACAACAAAACCATCACCACCAATTTGTGCACCTTTTTTATTTATAAATTCTTCAACAATTATTTTGTTAGAACGAGAATGTGCTAATGCATTCTCGTAAGCATCTTTTAATACAACAATTCCTTCTACTTTTGTTACGCCCTTACTTCCAGAAGAATCGACGGGCTTAAGCATTATTGGAAAAGTAAACCTATCAATATCTTCTAATAATGTTTCATAGTTAGTATAACCCTTTGCTAGTGGCACATTAAAATCATTATCTCTCAAGAACACTCTAAACAAATCTTTTTCAGTAAGTATCCTAACACTCATGTAAGTATTACCAGGTAGATTTAACTTCTCAGAAACATAAGCAGCTGTTGGTGCAGCAGGGTCAGATGCATATGCTAAAATACCATCAATCTTCAGCTCTTTTGCCAAA